>SKNI01000482.1 GCA_007120615.1 Myxococcales bacterium
GTGCCGGTGTCGACTCCACCTGCGTCTCGCTCTTCCTCTCCTGGTTGCCCGCATCCCATAAGGGCGACGGCGAGGCTGAAAAATATGGGCCGTACGATTCGATAATTCATGGCATTTCCTAATTTCTGCCTGATGCTGCACCAATTCTTTTGCACCCATCTTCGGAGCACCAGTGGATTAAAGCGTCGGGATTGTGGCAAAGGCTCGAAGAAAATGAAAGAAATTTCGGCAGGTTTTTTCCTTCTGCGAAGCATGAGCCAAGTTATGGGCCGGGCCGATGCGCGAGGGCCAGCACCTGTGCCGGGACGTAGAGCTTACGAAGAGTGGTGGGATCGAAGATCACATCCATGTAGTAAGTGGCGTAAGCCCCGATGTGTCGATCGATTCGATGATTAACAAGGTGAAGAAGGAGTCTGCAAAGGCAGTCCGACGAAAGTATCCCGGTCGTCGCGGCTTCAAATGGCAGATCGGCTATGCCTGTTTTTCGATCAATCCTTTCGATATGGAGAACCTGATCAACTATGTGAAGAATCAAAAAGAACATCATAGAAACAGCACTCACATTGGGTCACGTGAGCCACATCTATTTTCGAGCTAAAAAGGGGGGCAGGGGCTTGAGACAGTTTTTTTGCATTGCAAAATCGTCGCGGTGAAACCACAATTTTCCCTCCGTCAGACCAACAAATCCGTGGACCAATTCCACATTCATTTCCCAGGACACTGCAATGCCAGCTCTCACACTCTCGCGCGATAATCTCCTTAAGATGGTTCGAAAAGCTCGGTCCAATGGCGAGTTGCCGCTGGGGGCGGAGCGGCTGATGAAAGATACCTACGGTGGCGAGCGCATGGACCTGGAAGCGCTGGAGCAGAAGATTGAGAAATTCTCCGACAATCCCACGCTGGAGGAATACTTGCCCGTGATAGATTACGACGAGCCGGAGTTCTATTTTTGGAGCTACCGGATGTTCATGGCCCTGGCCATGGCTCGGCCTGTGCTCCTGGAGCAGGACCCGGAGCTCTTCGTAGATGGTTCGAAGCGACTGGAGGATGAGGACCTCGTCCTGGACGGCGACGGCGACAGGATGGTGGTCACCGGCGATCTGACCCTGGAGCGGGGAAATCTGAAGATCGATGACGGTGCGGAGCTCTTAGTCCTTGGGGACCTCACCATCGACGGCAGCTTGCTCGATAAATCGGAGTGGTCACTGGTGATCGTTCTGGGCGACGTGACCATCACGGGTCGGTGCCTGTCATCGGGAGAGTTCTTCGTGGGCGGCCACTTCAAATGCCCCGTCGCCTACTTCTCCTATAACCACGGGCAATGCACGCTCATGGACGGCGTAACCTCGCGAATCTTCATTGAATCCGACCACGGCGGGAGCCAGGTCTGGGGAGACGTGGGCGTGGACTTCCTCCTCATCGACGAGATTCACGGGATGGAGTGGCAGGAGCTCTCCGAGGGAATTCCGGCGCTTCGGGAGATGCTGACAGACCCGACGATGATCGACGAGGCCCTTGAGAATGCCGACGGAATCCCCGACGACATCGACATGTGGGATTTTACGCAGCGGCTCGTGGAGCTGTCGGAGTCCGAGGGCTTTTTGGTGCAATGAGGCAACTTGGACGGACTCCGCGCCCATCTGGGTTTGAGTGAATAGTCCATCAGGTGGGCTCGGCCCACTTGTTGCAACTTCATCGGACGCGGTCCGTCATTTACTCACCCACATGATCGTCAAAGCCGGGAAAGAGACGCCCCTTAAAGGGGGTGACCAATCTCTCGGAAAATTTGGGGAATTGTTGAAAGAACGCCGCCGCAAAGCGATTTCCAGCGCCGGGGATGATCAGACCTTTTCGCCGTGCGATGCACAGGTAAATCGCCTCGGCGATTTTCTCCGGTGTGGCCCGGGGGATCGGGGACTCAAAATCCTCCGTCGCCGCCGTCGCCGTCAGTCCCGGCAAGACGATGCCGAAATGAATCCCCGTATCTTTCATCTCAAGCCGAAGACTCTTGATCAGCGACAAGAGCGGCGCCTTGCTCGCGGCATAGGTAGCATTGGAGGGAAAGGGTAGAATCGCCGTAAGGGAGCCGACGACGATGACGTGGCTCTGTCGACCGTTCAGTCTCGGCAAAAGGGTATGAAGAAGCGCAACGGGGGCCAGGTAGTTGACCCCGAGCTCGTAGACAATCTCCTCAAGGCTCGCCTCCCAAAACGGCTTGTCGTTGGACATGCCCGCGTTAAGCACCAGAATGTCGATGGGCTCACAGTGCTCGGCAATCTTTCGGGCTGCATCCCGGGCCCGATCGACGGTGGAGAGGTCCGCGACAAGATAATCGGCATGCGCTCCTGTCTGGGATATCTCGTTGCAGACCCTGTCGAGCTCATCCTCGGACCTGGCCAGGAGCATCAGCTCCGCACCAGGTTGGGCCAGGCGCTTTGCCGTTGCCTCTCCAATACCGCGAGATGCTCCTGTGATTACGATCGTCTCTCTTGCGCCTCTTCCCACCGGTGACCTCCCCGTGCCGCGCCACCTGATCGGTGGCTCGATGAACTCCTGTTGAATGTAGACAGATTCGGGAGAGTTTCTCTCGATAGGCGACCCACAAGAACTGACAACTCGTCAATAAGCCGACCCACAAATGTGTAAATGTACAAATAGAAAGGCGCTTCGGGTCCTGAACCCCCTTCTCTTTTGGAATGTTACGGGTGGCTTGGAATTTAGGATTTGTCCCCGCGTGGATAACCCGGATCACCTTTCTATTTGAGGGAGCACATATTTGTGGGTTGGCGTACTGAGAAGCGGTCGGTTTCCGGACCTATCAGGGCACCAGCGTGGGCTCGAGCACAGCCGCGGTGCCGTCGCCGAGGTGACCGTTCCCGCTTGAGCCCCAGGCCCAACCAGTGCCGTCGTTTTTGAGCGCCAGGGTGTGCTGAAAACTTGAGGAAACGGAACTCCAGTCGTTGTCAGTTCCGACCCTGATCGGGGAGATGCGGGTGTCATTATCACCGATTCCGAGTTGACCGGCGGTATTCTCGCCCCAACACCAGAGGGACTCGTCATCCCTGATGGCACAGGTGTGGTTTAATCCCGAGGAGACGAAGCGCCATTGGTCACTTCCGACTTGTTGGGGTTCGTCGAAATCGTTGGTGTTACCGAGGCCGAGTTTTCCGTCTTCGCCGTCGCCCCAGCACCACAGGCTCTGGTCGCTGTCGATGGCGCAGACGTGGTCGGCTCCGGCCGAGACCGATGCCCAGGAACCATCGCCTACCCGCTCCAGATCGTCGGTTCCGGATTCCCAGCACCAGAGGGCTTGATCGGTGTCGATGGCACAAGATTGCTCGGCTCCAACCGAGAGCGCCGACCACTGGTCGCCGCTTATCTGGCGCGGCTCATTTTCCGATCCTCCACCCCAGCACCAGAGCGTCCGGTCGTCATGGATCGCACAGCTGTAAAATCCACCGGCCGAAACCGACTCCCATTGTTCGGCACCGACTTGCTCCGGCGAGGTTCGCTCGTCATCGTCGCCGAGTCCAAGTTGGCCGGAGTGGCCCGATCCCCAGCACCATAAGGAGCGGTCGGAGTGGACAGCGCAGGTATGGCCCGCTCCCTGAGCCAGTACGTTCCATTCTTCA
>SKNI01000044.1 GCA_007120615.1 Myxococcales bacterium
AGGGTATCCGGGTTGCGGTTGCGAGGAAGTGATCGTAACGTAGCGTTACGACGACCGTCGCTTGGCGGCGGTGAAGAACTAGTTCTGGAGGTAGAGATGGAGCCCGGCCGAAAGGTGCTGATACTCGATGATAATATCATGGACGTTATGGAGGTCGAGCAGTACCTTGAGCAAGGGGGGTACGAGGTCGTTCACCTGGCGTCTCCCAACGGTGCGCTCTCAAAAATCGAGTTCGAGAGTCCCGAGATTTTGTTGCTCGATGTGGAGATGAAGCGGCTTAACGTGGATGATTTGCTGGCGACACTGCGTTCTTCTGTAGAGCATGACGAGTTGGTAATCGTGGCCTTCAGCGAGATGGAGGCTGACCAATTACAACAATTCTGCGTGGATAATGAGATCAACGGATATTTCTGCAAATCGATGGACGTGTCCCAGATTTCAGACTTTCTGGATAATTTTTACGAATATTGAAAGTGTGCGACCCGGTCCAACCCTTTGGACAGGGAGAATGACGACGTGACGAAGTACACTTCGGATAATCACGACTGGTAAAAACAAAGGTGGGAGAATGGAGAAAGGGGAGAGGGAGAAGGAAGAAGAGAGTGAAGCCTCCTCGGGGCGAGTGTGGTTGTTGGTGGATCACTCCTCGCGGGAAGCGGCTCTGATGCCGGTGGCGCGCAAATTAGAAGAGCGGGGGATCTCGGTGGAATTGGTCACCATTACGGAGGTGATTGGAAGTGTCGCTCGAGAGGCGCTGGCCGGAGGTGCGGAGCGAATCCTTCGGGGATTGCGTGTCGCGATGCGGGGGCGCGCCGGAGACGAAGATCTTGTGGGAGCCTTTCGACGTCGCCGCCCCGATGTGCTGGTGGTAACCGAGCCGCGGTATGCCCGGTCGATTGGGGTTCTGGAGAATCTGACGGGCGTGGAGAGTCTACAGGTCGGCCTGGTCCCGGACTTTTCCGTTGATCCGGGCTGGTTTAACGGACAATTGCACGCGTTTATCGTGCCCGATGAGGCGACGAAAGAAGACGTGTTGCGCGAGGGCTATAAGTCGGAGCGAGTTCAGGTGGCCGGTCCGGCATTGCGTCCGAGTTTTCGGCGAACCATCGACAAAGAAAAGGTCCGAAAAGAACTCGGCCTCGACGACACCCGGGTGGTGTTGGTTCGAGGAGATGGGATCAACACCGAGATGTTGGAAAAGCTCGTATTTCAGTGCACCCTCTGTGATCGAGATGTGCGATTTATCTTTCACCACGACGGAGACGGAGCGACGTCGTCGAGTCTTCGACGAGCAGCCGATCAATACGGTCTGTCGGCGGCGATGTTTGGCCGAGTCTCGGATTTAGAGCGGTATTTTGCGGCCGCCGACGCCATCGTAGCTGCCGACGGCGATGCCTATCTGGCGGAGATTCTGGAATCGAAGACGCCTCTTCTTTTTGTGCCCTCCGGCAGAGCGCCCAGAGGAAACGGCGACGCCCTCTCGGCGATGGGAGTGGCCGATAATCTGGAGGATATGGGGCAGCTCGGCACCCGGCTGGATCGATTTCTGGAGCCCGAGCGGCTCGATGAGATCGGTGAGAAATTGGCCGATTGGGACGGCACCGAGAAGGCCGATCGTCTGGTGGATGCCCTCGAGACGATTGTGGACCATGCCGATGAGTGGAGGCTCGACGGCCGCCGCGAGGTAGAGCGTCCTGAAAAAGAAGCAGATCGCGAAGAACAGACCGACGAGGAGAAGAGCGAACCGGCCGTGGCCGGGCCGTTTGAGACCATCGGCACCCGTGAGAAAAGCAAGCCCGGTGCTCGAGAGGAGGATGGCCCCGACAGGAGTCGAGACTATTCTCGGCTCTCCCGAGCAGAAGCCAAAGAGCAACTGGCGCAGTTGATCTTAAAGGAGCGCGAGCACGAGCGAAGGCTTGCGGAGTTGGACAAGCAGCAAGAGCGCTGGCGAGGTCGCCTGCAACTGGCGCGGGAATGGAACGAGGAAGACCTGGCCGAGGAGGCCGAGAATATTCTTCGTGGCTATATCGAAGAGGTCGAACCACTGGAAGCAGAGCTCAACGACATTCGCCGCCAGAAGGAGAAGCTCAAGTCCGCTGCTCGAGGAGGGCAGGGCGAGGGAGATGGTCCTCCACAGGATTTCGACGGAAGTGACGGGCGGGGAAACCGCATCGAAGAGCGCTTTCAGAAGATGGAGGTCGACAGGGATCTGGAAGGATTGCGAGACCGCATTAAGCGTGAATTGGGAGAATGACCAAACTGCAGTCCTCCAGTTCTGATGGCGGTGACCTTCGCCTGGGGATCTCGCTATTTATCGCCGTTCTCATCGGCGCCGGATTCTTCTATCTGGCGACCCGGGCGGTGCCGATCAAAGATGTGCGAGCCTATCTCGAGACCGCAGATTGGGTGCGTCTGGGGTGGGCTTCGCTGCTTTTTGTGGCGCTCTATTCGCTCAGTCACGCCGCTCGTGTGGTGCGGTGGTATTTTCTGGTGAGACCGCTGGGGAAAGTGGACTCGACGACGGTTCACCGGGTGTGCACGGTGGGGTTTACGGCGATTTTGCTCGTCCCCTTTCGGCTGGGTGAATTGGTCCGGCCCTTTTTTCTGGCGCGAAACTCGACATTACCCACGGCGGGGATTTTATCAACGGTGGTGGTGGAACGGGTCATTGACGGGCTCATCGTCACCGGTCTTCTATTTGTGGCGTTGTGGACCTATCAGGGCGAGGCGTCCACTGAGTTTGCCCGCACGGTGGGAACGATCTCGGCGCTGATCTTTGTAGGGGCGCTCTTTATGTGCGTGTTGGGAACCTGGCGCGGTGACCTCGCCAACCGTCTGGTGATGGCGACCTTCGGGCTGGTCTCCAAAAAGGTCGCCACCGCGCTGGTTACCCTCTTGGACCAATTCATCAGTGGTTTCGGGGCCATCGCCCGGAGGCCGGCCGATCTATTTCCCTTTCTGGGACTGACGGCGGTGTACTGGTTTACCAATATTTTCTCCATGTGGGTTCTATTGCGCGTGGGGTTCGACCTCAACGTCGGCCTCTGGGATATGGTGACCGTGCTCGCCGTATTGGTCGTGGGAATCATGGTGCCCGCGGGGCCGGCGATGGCCGGGAATTTCGAGTATTTCATGGCTCAGGGAATGGGGCTCTACGTACCCCTCGATGATCCGGTGGTCAGCGGACAGGTGGGAGCATTCGCCGCTTTGATTCACCTCTTGCAGATCGCGGTAATCGTGATCCCGGGAGCCTGGGTAATGGTGCGCAATCGGGGGCTGAGGCTGAGCCGAAAGGCGTTGCAGGAATCCAAAGAGATCGAAGTAGAGGCTCAGTGATCGTGATGGTCGTGTGTGGGTGCCTCGGGGTCGTCGACCGCGTCGGGGGCCTCGGGGATTTCGATGCCGTCGCGCTGTATTTCTTGCGCTGTAGCCGGCCGGGCCACCGTATCATCGGGGTGCTCATACCAGCCGGGGGCTTCGCCGTCGACGACCTGGTCGCGGACTTGGACGATAGTGAACATGCCGCCCATCTCGATGGGGCCGAAGGGACCGGGGGTGGTCTGCATGGCCACGGAATTGCGAGGCATGGGCATCGCTTCGTGGTCGTCATGGCCATTG
>SKNI01000258.1 GCA_007120615.1 Myxococcales bacterium
CCACATTAGGTCCAATTACGTAGCTTTCAATTTTACGTATTTACCCGATGCAAAAAGGCTCTCCCGATGGCGACACCGGTTACGTTCTGGATCAACGACCGTCTCATCGAAACCGAGGCTCCCGACGGGATGCTGGTTCTCGACTACCTTCGAAAAAATCGCTTCTTAACGGGCACCAAAGAGGGATGCAAAGAGGGCGACTGCGGGGCCTGCTCCATCGTGCTCGGCGAACTCAAAGACGGCGCCGTGCGCTACCAGCCGGTGACCAGTTGTCTGGTACCCCTCGGCGAGATGCACGGGCGACACGTGGTGTCCATCGAGGGGCTGAATCTCAAGACGAAGCTCAATCCCGTGCAGCAGGCCATGGTCGACCGCTGCGGATCCCAATGCGGATTTTGCACCCCGGGATTCATCGTATCTATGTGCTGGTATATGATGGCCTCCGGCGACGAAGAGCCCACGCTCAAAGGATTTCAACGAGCCTTCAGCGGCAACCTCTGTCGATGCACCGGCTACACCTCGATCAATCGGGCCAGCGAGGATCTGGTCGCTCAATTTGGCTCTGGCGGTCAGCTCGAATACATCTGGAAGGCCGACGACCGCATCCAGGCGCTCTCCGACGCCGGACTGCTGCCCGCCTATTTTACGGAGATGGCCGACCGACTGGCTGCCATCGAGCCCATCGAAGAAGAGCGCCACGATCAAGCCGCGGACGCCGAGTTTTTCGTGGCCGGCGGCACTGACCTCTACGTGCAACGCGGCGAAGAATTGCCCCGCTCCAACGTTAAAATCTTAAACCGCCATCCCGAGATGAAGGGCATCACTCGAGATGACGACGCCGGAGTCTTTCGCGTCGGAGCGCTGACGACCTTCGAGGAATTCGGCCAGCATCCCGAAATCCAGGCCATCATACCTCGGATGGACCATTATCTCTTCCTTATCGCCTCTCTACCCCTTCGGATCCGGGCGACTCTTGCCGGAAATATCATCAACGCCTCTCCCATCGGGGATATGACCAATCTCTTATTGGCGCTGGATACCACGCTGGTCTTTCACGACGGCTCCGCAGAGCGCAAGGTCGAGATGAAGAATTTCTTTAAGGGCTATAAAGTCTTCGACAAAAAGCCCAACGAGATCATGACCGAGCTTCTGATCCCCATTCCCGAAGAAGGCACCAAGATTCACTGGGAGAAGGTCTCCAAGCGAAAATGCCTGGACATCTCCACCGTCTGCAGCGGGGCCAAATTGCGCGTCTCAGACGACGGCATCATCGAGGAGGCCAGCCTCACCGTAGGCGGCGTGGCCGCCGTGCCCCTGTGGCTCAAAGAGACCGGCCAATTTCTGGTGGGCAAAACCCTCGACGCCGACACGGTCCGAGCGGGCCTGGCCGTGGCCCACACCGAGATGTCGCCCATCAGCGACGTTCGGGGAAGCGCCGAATACAAGCGCCTTCTGGCCCACCAACTGTTAAGCGCTCATTTCACCGAGCTCTACCCCGACCGGGTCTCCTTCGACGCGCTGATGGCCGGCTAATTTCTCACCAGTCACCACGATCTCCGCGATCACGACGCTCACCGCGAATCACGATCAACTTCAGGGTTATTCCATGACGAAGAAGACCAAAAGAGCCTCCAAGCATTACGACGCCGAACTCCACACCCGCGGCGAGTCGCTCTATGTCGATGATGTATCCCCTCCGGGCGGAATGTTGCATGCGGCGGTATATGGCTCTCCCCACGCCCACGGGAGCTTAAACGGCCTAAATTTAGAAGCCGCTCAAAAGGCCCCCGGCGTGGTTCGGATCTTTACGGCCGAGGACATCCCCGGTGAAAACCAGATCGGCTCCGTCGTTCCCGACGAGCCTCTCCTGGCCACCGACGAGGTGCACTTTCACGGCCATCCCATCGCCCTGGTCGTCGCCGAGACCCACGAAGACGCGGCCTACGCCGTTACCCTCATCGAAGCCGATATCACCCCCAAGAAAGCGGTCGTCGATCCCCGGGTGGCCCACGAAAATGGCGACATTTTAGGCACCCCGCGAACCTTCGGGATGGGCGACGTCAACAAAGGATTTAAGGACTGCGACGTCATCGTCGAGGGCCGCGCCGACGTGGCCGGCCAGGAGCACCTTTATCTGGAGACCCAGCGCGCCCGCGCCGTACCCACCGAAGGCGACCGCCTCCGAATCTACTCCTCCACCCAGGGGCCCTACGCCGTGCAGAAGGCGGCGGCCCGGATCATCGGAGTTCCCCAGCATAAAGTAGAGGTCGACGTCATCCGCCTGGGTGGCGGCTTCGGCGGAAAGGAAGACCAGGCCACCGCCTGGGCCTGTATGGTCGCTCTGGCCTCTCACGTATTAAACCGAGGGGTTCAGATCGTGCTGCACCGCCTCGACGATCTTAGAATGACCGGCAAACGACACCCCTACAGCGCCGATTATAAGCTGGGCCTCAAGAAGGACGGCACCATTGTGGCCTACGACGTAAGCCACTTTCAGAACGCCGGCGCCGCCACGGACCTCTCGCTTGCGGTCCTGGAGCGAACCCTCTTCCACTCCACAAACGCTTATTATATCCCCAACGTTCGGGCCTATGCTGCGTCCTGCCGCACCAACCTTCCGCCGAATACGGCCTTTCGCGGCTTCGGCGGTCCTCAGGGAATGTTCGCCTTAGAGAGCGCCCTCTCCCACGCCGCCGAAGAGCTTGGGATCTCCCGCGAGGAGCTTCAGCGAAAAAACCTCATCAAGGAGGGCCAGTCCTTTCCCTACGGACAGGCCGCCGAATTTGCCCGCGCCGAGACGACCTGGCAGCAGGCCGACGAGGAATACGACCTCAAAAAGATGCGCGCCGACGTCGACGCCTTCAACGCCGAGCACACCGACAAAAAGAAGGGTCTTGCGGTGATGCCCGTCTGCTTCGGGATCTCCTTTACGGCGACCTTCTTAAACCAGGCCTCGGCGCTCCTTCACGTCTACACCGACGGAAGCGTCAGCCTCTCCTCCGGCGGCGTCGAGATGGGCCAGGGGATCAACTCCAAGCTCATCAATATCGCGGCCCGAGCCTTAAGCATCTCGGAAGACCGCATCAAGATGGAGACCACCAACACCACTCGCATCGCCAATATGTCGCCCAGCGCCGCCAGCGCCACCACCGACCTAAACGGAGGCGCCACCATCCTGGCCGCCGAGGAGCTTTTGGACCGCTTCCGAACGATGCTGGCAGAAGAGATGGAGGTCGACGACAAAGAGGCTTTCACATTCAAAGACGAGGTCGTCTACTACCGTGGCGAGAAAACGGAGTGGACCTGGGAAAAAGTCGTCAGCAAGGCTTATTTCAGCCGAATCTCGCTCTCGGCGCACGCTTTTTACGCCACTCCCAACGTGTGGTTCGACAAAAAGACCGAAGAGGGCCGGCCCTTCGCCTATCACGTCTACGGGACGGCCTTTCTGGAGGTCACCGTCGACGTGTTGCGAGGAATCTACGATATCGACACGGTGCGCCTGGTTCACGATCTGGGACGACCGGTCAACCAACTCGTCGACCGGGGTCAGATTGAAGGCGGGCTGGCCCAGGGCCTCGGCTGGATGACCCTCGAAGAGCTCAGCTTCGCCGACGACG
>SKNI01000060.1 GCA_007120615.1 Myxococcales bacterium
CTCAGCGAAGGACTCCTCGAATTTGAGGCCCTTGACGCCGACGAGATCAAGTCTCTCGTCCAAGATGGCGACCTCGATTGGGTTCGACAGGAGCGCGACAAAAAAGAGATGGCCCGGGTGGAGAAAGAGAAGAAAGCTCCCAAATCGGGATTCGCCTCCAAAATCAAGGATAAGGCCAAAGAGAAGACCACGATGGGACCGGATCTGGCCCCCTCTTCTCCATAATGGCAACTTTTGAAGAACTCTGGCTTTTATGACCCTCTTAGCAACTCCGGCGCCCCGACCCCAACTCCCCCCGCTTTGCGTTTTCCAACGCACCATGGAGTTTGGTCGGGGCGTGTTCATGATGGGCGTCGTCAATATCACCCCTGATTCATTCTCCGATGGCGGTCATTTTCTGGAGCACTCCTCGGCCATCGAACATGGACTCCGCCTCTGGGAAGCAGGCGCCGACATTCTGGACATCGGTGGGGAATCCACCCGCCCCGGCGCCGACCCCGTCTCCGTCTGCGAGGAGATCGCCCGGGTCGTCCCGGTGATCAAAGCCTTATCGCAACGCTGTGATGCCTGGATATCGGTGGATACCTACAAGGCCGAAGTCGCCCGCGCTGCGGTAGAAGCCGGCGCCCACCTGGTCAACGATATCAGCGGCCTTGGTTTTGATGATGAGATGGCCTCCACGGTGGCCGACTTGGAATGCGGACTCATCCTGATGCACATCCGAAAAACCCCGAAGACCATGCAACGAGATATCTCCTATGACGACCTCATCGGTGAGATCTCCTCCTATTTTCACACCCGAGTGCGACGGGCCGTCGATGCCGGCGTGGAGCCCTCCCGAATCATTCTCGATCCGGGCATCGGGTTTGGAAAAACCAGGACGCAGAATTATCAACTCCTGCGGGAGTTGTCGGCCTTTACCGCTCACGGCCATCCCCTGCTCATCGGAACCAGCAGAAAGAGTTTTATCGGAGCCGTCGTGAATCGCCCTGCCCCTGGACGGGTCTGGGGAACGGCAGCCACCGTGGCCTGCGGGATCTTCGCCGGCGCCGATATCGTTCGCGTCCATGATGTCCGGGAGATGTCCGATGTCGTGCGGGTCTCGGAAGCGATCTGCGCTTTTCCGCAGACCGACAATACGCAAGATACGTCAACTCAAGATCCCCCCGGTGAACCGAACTCCACCGTCGACGAAACAGATAGAATATGAAAATTTTTTGCTCTTCGGTCCGTTCTGCGCCAACATAGCATGTCCTGCTCTCCGTTGAAGTTGATAGGCGCATAGTGATGGAGCGTTGAGATGCCGTAATTTTTCCCAGGCTGCGGGTAGTGATCGGGGTATGGAGCCACTTTTCGATATATTTCGGGTTGAAACCGGATGGCAGGCGTTCTTCGTCTTCCTCGACATGGCGATCGTATATTTTGTCACCTATCGAATATTGCTCCTCATCAAGGGAACCCGTGCCCTGCAGATGCTCTTCGGGCTGGTCTTCATCCTGATCTTTTTCTACCTGTCTCAGGAAGAATTTCTACACCTTTCGACCACCCACTGGTTGATCGATATCTTCATCGCAAACTTCATCATCATCGTCGTCATCATCTTTCAGGATGATATCCGCCGGGCACTCGCTCAGGTGGGACGGGCCCCCATTCTCGGTGGAACTCGATCCTTTGAGGAGACCTCGGTACTGGAAGAGGTCATCAAGGCCTGCGTGATGCTCTCCAATCGTAAATTGGGAGCCCTCATCGCCATCGAGCGAGAAGCCGACTTAAGCCGTTATATCGAGGAGGGGATCGCCGTCGATGCCGTCGCCTCCAAGGATATGCTCTTTACCCTCTTTTTGCCGGAGCATCAGAACCCCCTCCATGATGGAGCCGTGATCATCCGAAAAGGTCGTGTCGCCGCCGCTGGATGTTTTCTGCCGCTGACGATCAACCCCCGGGTGGAGAAGTCTCTGGGGACCCGGCACCGCGCCGGTATCGGGCTGACCGAAGACGCCGATGCCGCCGTGGCCATTGTCAGTGAAGAAACCGGAAAGATGTCGGTGGCCTACAACGGCGAGCTCTTTCAGGATATGGACGCCAATCAAATGCGGGCATTTCTGCAAAAGATCTACAGCGCTCGTCATCTTCACCGCCGAAGAAGCAGTCTACTGGAGCGGTTTCGCGCTGAATTCGGCTCGGGCTCCTCCGCCGGTGAGCTCTCCGATCTCTCTTCCGGGTTGGACTCCACAGACGAGACCGACAAACAGGATTCGGAGGACAAGTCATGAAAAACGGAGTCCTCAGCAACCTGATGCGACGAATCTTCATTCATAACTTCTATCTGAAATTCATCGCCGCGGTGCTCACCCTGGCACTCTATATATGGGTAAGTGAAGATCGGGAGGCCGTGATCGCAGACTACGCCCGAGTTCAGATCGTGGTTCCCGAAGATATGGTCCTGGTCTCCGATCCTCCCGACCGAGTCAAGGTCACCATTCGCGGCCGCTGGAGTGACATCAATCGATTTGATGCCACCCAGCTCGACCCTATCCGAATCGATCTCTCTCGCTCTGATCGCAGCACCACGGTGGATATCTCCTCCAATATGATTCGCGTCCCCCCTGGTCTTCGGGTCACCAATGTGGAACCGAACTCCCTGTTCGTGGAACTCGAAGATGAGTCCTACCGAACCGTCCCGATCACCCCTCAGATTAGCGGTGAGCCTCACTCTTCATACGCCGTGGAATCGGTTCGGGTCACTCCGCAAACCGTGACCATTCGGGGCCCCCAGAGTCGCATCGACGCGATAAATACCGTCTCCACCCAGACTGTAGATATCAGCGACCGTACCCGCTCGCTGCGGCGTCAGGTTCAGCTCCGCACCGATGACGGCCTGGTCACCCCCGAACTCGAAGATCCCGTCGTGGTGGAGGTCGATATCGAGACCCAGGAGATCACTCATACCTTTGAAGACGTCCCCGTCGAAGCGGTCAACACCAGCTTCAATACCACCGTCGCTCCCGCAACCACCAACATCACCGTGCGCGGCCCGAAGCCGGTGGTGGAGACCCTGGACCCCTCGATCTTGCGTGTGGAGATCGATCTCAGCGACGAGGACGATGAACTTCCCGGAACCTACTCCCGGGAAGCCGAAGTCTTCAACATCCCTCAGGACATCACCCTTGTGAGTATTTTCCCGGAGCGCTTTCGGGTCACCACCAGCGAGCCCTGAGGTTGCTAGTCGTCGCCCGGCGCCGAATGGCCGGAGTCTACACCAGTGAAATAAATTTCACCCCCGGACGGAAGTCAGAGGGCGGGAATCGGAAATCGGAGTCCTGGTTCGCTGCCTGGTTGCAGGTGCTGGATGATCTGTGGGGTTCGAGCCTCGCTGAGAGCCGACCACTTTCCAGCATGCCAACCCCAAAATCGTAGCTAGCCCGTTGTTCAGGGCGTCCCCAGTAGTCAAGGCGTTGCAGGCCTGCACCGCCTTCTGTTTGGGGGGCGGCGTAGCAGAAGCTCGGGATCGAGGATCGAGGATCGAGACAGGCTACTTCAAAATCCATCCACGGTGATGAGATTGTGGTGACTCTTTGGCGAGGCAATGAGACGTGGTAACTAGATGTCGCGTC
>SKNI01000056.1 GCA_007120615.1 Myxococcales bacterium
TACGCCTTCCAAAAAAAAGACCAACCAACCCTCCCAGTCCCCTTTCGCCCTGACCGCATCGAGACGATCGTAATATTGCCGTCGGTGGCGCTTCAGGTAGGTACTCAAATATAGCAGTGGCTTAGACAACAATCCCCAATGTTCGAATAAAAGTGTGATGAGCAGTCGGCCAATTCGCCCGTTCCCATCGAGATAGGGGTGCAGCGTCTCGAATTGGACATGAATGAGCCCGATGCGGATCAACGCCGGGAGTTCGTTGCCACCATGAATATAGAGTTCCAGTTCGCTCAATTCGTCCTGAAGGAGGTGCGGCGGACAGGGAACAAAAGTGGCATTTCCCGGGCGAGTGCCTCCGATCCAATTCTGACTGTTCCGAACGTGACCGGGCTTCTTCATCGCCCCGCGAACTCCACGCATAAGATGTTGATGGGTCTTATTGAGGAGTCGTATTGAAATCGGCAGCCCCTGAGCATCTGCAATCTCTCGACGCGCAAAACTCAGAGCATCGAGATAATTACAGACCTCCTCAATATCGGCGCTGGGCCCGGCACCTTTTGACTCCGCCTCATATTGGAGAAGATTCATCAAGGTGGCCTGAGTGCCCTCGATTTGACTCGACAATACGGCTTCCTTGCGAACAAATGCGTAGATAAACCAGTCCACGCTGGGCACCATATCCCCCACCAATTCCAGTGCTGATAGCTCTCTGCGAGCTTCTCTGAGATGCTCTTCCAGGTTACCTGCAATTTCGACCGGCGGATCGGAAGGTGGCAGCCTGTCGGGAACAAAGGCCGCTACCTCTTCCCCTGTTGTAGTCACCCTTTCGTACCGACCCGTTTTTCGCTCTACCATTATTATCCTGTTGTCCTACTAAACGAACCTTTCTTACGCAGATAAGATAATAAAGTATTCTTTATTAACACTACAGACTATTAAAGAATCTTTTATTAGACTCACTCTTCCACAGGGCTGCCCTCTACACAGGCCTCCTCCGTGCCAAACGTCTCCCACCCCTCCGGCGCGTGACAGGGCGTGGGATACTCACAACAAATCCCTTCCTCCGAGCGCGCCCACACGATCACCTGGGCGCACATATCCTCGCTCGCCTGCGGCGGCGGACACTCCCCCTCCACCTCGTCCGAATCACCCACATCGCCAAAACCACCTAAACTATTTGAATCATTGACTTTTTCACCCCCGTCATCGATCGTACCCAACCCGTCCTCACCTCGGTCGACGACGGGTGGAGGCTCCGACGGAGGCTCCTGCGGCGTAGGTTGCGGCTCACAGCCGATGCCCCCCAACAACAAATACGAGACGATCAGCGCGATCAGTCGTGATGAACTCTTCATGTCGATTCTCTCGGCGTGGAAGTAATTAGACCCGGCGAGGGAGTTTTATGGTACGGGATATCCTGGTTAATCAGCAGTCGAATTATAAGCCCATCGCCGACTACGGCATAATCGGAAATCTGCGAACGGCGGCCCTCGTGGGAATCGACGGTGCCATCGACTGGTGTTGTTTTCCCTACCTGGACAGCCCCTTTGTCTTCGGCGCCCTCCTGGACTCTAAAAAGGGTGGCACGTTTCGAATCTCCCCGACCGGACCCTATCACTCCCGGCAAGAATATATACCGCAGACCAATGTCCTTCGTACCACGATGCAAACCTCCACGGGCGCCCTTGAGCTTATCGATTGCATGCCCGTTCGCGGGGACCTCGACGGCTGTGGATACGCCAAGAGCGACGCCTGCATCCATCGATTCATTCGAGGAATCGGCGGAACGGTGGAGGTGGAGCTCCTCTGGGAGCCCCGCTTCGACTATGCCCGCGGCCTCCCCGAGTTTCGCCGTATCAACGGCGGGGTCTTGGCCGTCAGTGGCGAAAACCTTTTGACCCTGGGAGAGATTCCCGGCGAAATCGACGTCCGCCAGACCCCTCAGGGCCCGAGCCTTCGCTCCCGATTTACCCTGCATGCCGGCCAGGAGCTCTGCGTCGTCACCCGCTGGGACAACCGAGATCCCAGAAGCGACGTCGACAAGAGCCGCCGCGTCATCGAGGAGACCATCTCGGCCTGGCGAGCCTGGGTGGACAAGCCCACCGCCCTCGGTCGCCGGGAGTGGACTGGCGAACATCGCGAGAAGGTCCTCCGCTCCGAATTGACCCTGAAGTTGATGGCCCAGGGCGACACCGGCGCGCTGGCCGCGGCCGCCACCACGTCTCTTCCCGAGACCATCGGCGGGGTCCGAAATTGGGACTACCGATTCGCCTGGATCCGCGACGCCGCCCAGATCGCCCGGGCCTTCTTCTCCCTCGGCCACACCCGGGAGGTCGACGTATTCATCGAATGGGCCGAGCGGGTTTCTCTGGCCGAACCCACCGATCGGGATCTGGCGATCATGTATCCCCTGCGACCGACCACCATCCTCAAAGAAGAAGAGCTCTCCCACCTGGAGGGCTACAAAAAATCGGGCCCCGTCCGCATCGGAAACGAAGCCTCCGAGCAGCTCCAGCTCGATATCTACGGAGAGTTATTCGGCGCCGTCCACGAACGCTACCGCCTCGAGGAGCGATTCGACCGCGACATCAGCCCCTTTCTCCAAAAGATCGCCAATCAGGCCTGTCGCCGCTGGAAGGAGCCCGACTTCAGCATCTGGGAGCCCCGAAGCGGCCCGGCCCAATTCGTCTACTCCAAAATCATGGTCTGGGTCGCCTTAGATCGGGCCTGCGACCTCCACCGCTTAGGCCTGATGGGTGGCGACAAAGCAAAATGGCGAGCGACCCAGAAAGAGATTCGAAAGTGGGTCCTCCAACACGGCTACAACCAGGATATCAACTCCTTCGTAATGGTCGCCGACGGCCAGGATCTGGACGCCGCAAACCTGCTGATTCCCATCTACGGATTCTTGCCCATCGACGACCCCCGCGTCCAGAACACCATCGACCGCACCCTCGAAGAACTCACGGTCAACGACCTGGTCTACCGCTACCGATGCGACGACGGACTCCCCGGCGAAGAGGGAGCTTTTGTGCTCTGCACCTTCTGGCTCATCGACGCTCTCACCCTCTCCGGGCGCCTCGACGAAGCCCACCGCATCTACGACAACCTCTGCGACCACGCCAACCACCTGGGCCTCTTCGCCGAGCAAATCGACCCCCATACCGGCGAATTTCTGGGTAACTTCCCCCAGGCCTACTCCCATATTGGTGTCATCAACTCCGCCCTCTACCTGTCTCGGCAGGAGCAGTCCCTGGGAGCCGAGGCCTCCGATGCCATCGTCGCGTCTATTTGATCGCCGTTGCCCTTGATGTGATTCTGTAGCCCCGAAAGTGGCGGTGAAGAGCGAGTTCTTTCATGAACTTCATTGAGACTCTTGACACAGCGCATTAGTCCCGGAGACAATCAAACTTCACCAGAGTCTCAACCGGGGGGGAAACATACCTCAGTTAGAGATTATACTTAGATTCTTTTATTGGATTTATTGGAGGTTGTATGTTTTTGCTACGAGATTGTGCACCATCGCATCATCGCACCATCGCACCATCGCACCATCGCACCATCGCACCATCGCACCATCGCACCATCGCACCATCGCACCATCGCACCATCGCA
>SKNI01000518.1 GCA_007120615.1 Myxococcales bacterium
GAAAGGATCGATCCCGGGCGCTTTTGTAGACCTTGGCGGCCCGAATCTCTCCGCCGGACTCCACCAGATAGACCTGCGCCTCCTTGCCGCTTAGTAGCGGTCGGATGACTTTTTCGATGACCCCGTACTCCATAAGCGGCACCAGCCGCGGTGGGATCCGCATAACAACACTCCTTTTTGGCAAGGGAACGGAATCAGGTGACAGAACGAAGCGCTCGGTCATGAGATTCCCAGGACTCCTGGCTACCTACACGATCCTGGCGACAAACACAAAAAAGGCGCCGCTCGATACGCCGTCGCCGAGAACCGAGTCAATACGCCGACCCACAAATATGTAATTGTACAAATAGAAAGAGGCTGAAGACCTGTAAGTCTTCTCTATTTATGGGTCTACATATTTGTGGGTTGGCATATTGAAGAGAGGTCGCTTCTCTGGGTTGACATATTGAAACGTGGTCAGTTCTCGGGGGTTGGCTTCGACCTTCAGCTTTCTATCTTCGCAGCGGTATCTTTAGGCCACCACACCCACGTCACGAATAACGCCACCATTCCCAGCAGATTAGCGGGAACATAGAGCCAGAGGGTCAGATGAGGCCAGAACCCCGCGATCACTGCACAGCCGACAAAGGGAAGTCCCGCCCAGGTCAGTCGGCGGTCCAGACAGACCGCCACGACAATGATCGCCATTCCATACATCACCATCTCGTGAGCGGCAGCAATATGAAACGGGATATCGTGAAGCCAGGCCATTCCCCGGTGAGCGATAATAACCAGGAAACTGGCGATCACCGAGAGGAGCATCTTCTTATTGAGTTCGTTTTTAAAAAATCGACGTCGACCAAAATAGACGACTGCGCTCACCATAATCGTGAGCGCCACGATGTGAGCAAAGGTGCGAGGATGGGTTAACGCAACGCGTCCTGACTCGACCATAAAGGCCATAAACGCCGAGGCCCCAGCCCAGAAGAGCCCCATAATGGTCACAAAAACGGCCCGAGAAGAACGGCCGACCTCGACATCCTGGTCGAAACGGATCTGTTGAAGGGTCGCAAAGCTGTCGCGACGGCGGGCGAGTTCTTCAGCCAGGGCCTCCAATCGTCGTTGGAATTCTGGGTTGGGTTGAGGAAAGTCCGCGATCAATAGAGCGGCAGCCTTGTGGGCTTCCTGGGAGAGCTCTCGATCTGCCATAATCTCGAGCGCTTCCTGAAGTCCTTGTGTGGCCCGGACTCCAGTGGCGTTGATTTCTCGAGACTGTTCAAAGGCAAACCGACACTCACTGAAGAGACGATAAATATCGTGCTCGGACACCCCACCGGAACCCTCTTCGAGCCTCATTTGACGTAGCTCTCCCAGCCTCTTCTGGCCGAGTTCGGCGAGCCGTCTGGCTTCGCGATTTCGGCTATAATCCTGGAGGGCGTCGCGGAGGTCACGGGCGGTCTCGAAGCGGTCCTTTGGATCTCGGGCCATCGCTTTTTTGCAAATCGCTGCCAGATCAGGAGGCACGCTCTCGTCGAAGGTCGGCGGGTCGCATTGATGGGCGGCAAACATAACCTGAAAGAGGGTCTTCCCATGGTAGGGAGGCTTCCCGCTGATCGCTTCAAAGAGCATGGCACCTAGCAAAAAGATATCGGTATGGGTCCCCAACTCATATCCGTTGCCCTCGACCATCTCGGGAGCCATATAAGCAGGGGTTCCCGCGGGCATATCCACATCATCGATGCAGGCCAGCCTCCCGGCTGGGTCCTTCGTCAGGGCCAGAGCGATTCCCCAGTCCAGGACATAGACCTCACCGAATTCGCCGATCATGACGTTTTCCGGCTTTAAATCCCGGTGGATGATGCCCTGTGTGTGGGCGTAATCGATAGCATTGCAGACCTGTCGAAGGACCTCGACGTGCAACTCGTATGGGTCGGCCGACTCGAACCCGTCGGGAGCGCATTCGGGATCATCGATGATGTCCTGCCAGGGGGTGCCGGAGATGCGCTTCATGACGATCGCCGGCTCTCCGTCGGCATCTCGGCCCAGAGCGTGAACGGGCACGATATTGGGATGCTCCAACAATCCGGTGGTCCATCCCTCCCGCAAGAGCACCAGGGTCGATTCCTCAGAGCGCGACTGCTCACGAACCTGTTTGACGGCCACATCTCGCCCCAGCGAGAGCTGCTCGGCCAGTTGCACCAGGCCCATCCCTCCTTCTCCGAGAGTCCCCTTGATCTGAACGTCGAGCAGGTCTTCGCTGGACTGATTGTCCAGCAACTGCGGGAGTCTGGCGAGGAACTCCATCGGGGTTTCTCTCAGCCCCAGCCGCGGATCCATGCCCATGGTGCTGGTGGGATTTAAGCTCTTATCGGCGAGCCCCATCGTCTGCAGGGTTTTCGTCAGACGATCCAGGTCAATCTTTTCGGTCTCATCGATCATTAGAACTCTCTATCGCTACCAGGATTCATCGCTCCAGGAGGCCTCGGGGTCGACATCCAGATCTTGGAATTCGGGCACTTCTGGCTCAGCAGGCTCCGCAGGCTCAAGCGACCCCTCATCGTCACCGGAGAGATACGTCTCGACGATCTCATAAAGCCACCGAAGTTCGGTGATATTGAGGCCCGCTCCACTGCCACTGGTGACGAGCTTTCCTCGGTTCACGATAGAGGTCCCGAAGGTGTGCTCATCGCCTTTGGCGTCGACGAAGACGATCCCCGGTTTCTGAAACATCCTCGGTGGCATATCGGTCGGTCGGTCCGGGTTGGAGGGATCGAAGACATGGAGATAGCAATTGGTCAGCTCCGAGAGGGGGATGTGAACCTCGCCGTTATCTTTCGTGATGCGGACGCCGTCGCTATCAAGGGTCAAGCGCTCCGAAGCGGGACCTACAACCTTGTCCCAGTACATCGCGATAAGGGGAACCCCCGGAAATAGGAGCGGAAGACTCAGGCAGCAGAGAAACCCAAGGCCCGTCGCGCAGCCCAGGATGGTCAACGCCACCCCCGAACCGGCGGCGATGAGCGCTGCCACATTATTGTCGACTCGGTCGGAGCTCGCTTCCATGATCAGAGCACCGTCTTCGAATCGCACCCGGGAGAAGAGATTGGTGAGCGGTGGGCGCTCCAGGAGGGTCTCGATGTCCTGCACACCGCGGCCACCGGTGGAGACCAGCGCCGCCGAGGATGCGACGGCCCGGGCCGATGGAGACGACGCGCCGCCGGCCACGGCCGGAGGCCTCCATGCGGGGTCTGCCATGGCCCCACGGACCTCGGCCACCGTGGAGAGTCGGTGCTCCACCTGGGGCTCGAGCATCGCGTCCAGGACCTCTATGATGGGCCCCGAAAAACCGACGATGTCGCGAAATTGGAGCTTCATTCGCTCCATGGGCAACTCCGCCGGATGAATCCCGGCGATCAGATGAACGGCGGTGGCCGCCAGGGCATAGAGATCGGTGGCCGGTGTCGCCCGTCCCATCAATTGCTCCGGCGGCATATACCCGGTGGTTCCCACGATCGTGGAACCTCCCACCTCGTCCTGGGTGACCACCTGAACGGCCCCGAAATCGATGAGCGAATAGGTCCCGTCGGCATCGACCAGGATATTGGACGGCTTGAGATCCCGATGAATCAC
>SKNI01000724.1 GCA_007120615.1 Myxococcales bacterium
GCCCTTTTTTATTTTTTTTTATCGATAAGCTCTTATTTGATGGACGCCGTAACCTTCTTCAGATGACCCCGGGCGTGTTCCAGAACTGCCTTATCGTCGTGCTCCACCGCCCAGGCGGCGATATCCACGGGGTAGAAGGACCACAACTCAATGATATAGTCGAAGATTCCCGGCCATATTCGACCGCCGGCCCCTTCAAACTCCTCCAGAAATGCGCTCAGAGTCTCTTTACCGAAACACCCGTAGAAGATGGTGAAATCCTGAGCCGGATCAGCGATCTTGGCCTCGGTCCAGTCCAGCAAACCCACCAGCCGGGCGTCCTTGTCGAGGAGTATATGGCCGGGATGAAGGTCTCCGTGGATCATCGCGTTATGCCTGGGCCAGATCTTGTCGTTATCCAGCCAGCGATTCCACCTCTCCCAGACTTCATCGCTCGGCTTTAGGACCTCCCGAGTATCGAGCATTTTCTGCCGGCGCTCCTGTCGAATTTCATCGATGGATTTAACCGGTAAATTCGCCGCTACCGCCTCCGATACGGGCACTGACTGAAGGGCGACCAGGGTCGTAGCCAAAGATTGCAGCGTCGGCGCCCCGAGTGATTCGGGATCGACGAGATGATACTCGGGAGTGCCCGCTTCGGTGATCGTCCACATCGGCGTTCCCTTCACCTGGGGATAAGCGATGACCTCCGGGGTATGAAGCCGCCACTCGGGAATCTCAACGGAGAGTCGATCACGCAGAAGTCGAAGAGCCCGTCCTTCTACGCGGCTGGCGACAAAGACATCGTCGCGCCTGGGCGAACGCACAATCCAGGGCGTCTCGTCCTCGTCGCAGCATTGAACCACCCGAAAATCGAGGCCCGAATCGTCGAATTCCTCCTCCTCGGTGATAAGCTCCAGACCGTAGCGCGCAGCCAGGGCCAGCAGATCGTCGATGGTCTCCACGTTAGCGGGGTCGGGAAGTTTGCTTCGCCATCGATCCAGATTCGCCGACCGCGCTCGAAGATGGAGAATGGTCCCCTCCTTCGAATGACTCTCCTCGATGAGTCGCGCTCTCTCGTGAATCTCACCCAATAGATGGCCTTCAGCGAAGGGAATCAACAGGGTCTCCTCACAGAGGCTCTTGTCTTGAACGTCGGCGAGTTTGCCGTGGAGTGTCTCCAGGTCCTCGGGGCGAAGCGCGCTCAATTGAATGGCTTCGGGAAACTCCTCGGCCAGCGCCGACCGGGTCTCTTCGTCCAGTCGGTCGACCTTATTTAGCACCAACGTATGAGCGATTTTGGAGACCCCGATGGACGCCAGCGTCTCCCGGGTGACTTCTCGTTGCCTTCGCCAGTCCGGGTCAGAAGAATCGACGACCAGAAGGATATGATCGGCGTCGAGAGCTTCATCCAGGGTAGACCGAAAAGAGGCGACCAATTCGTGGGGCAGATTCTTGATAAACCCCACCGTATCGGACACCAGAATCGCCGGTGTCGTCGCGGGCTGAAGTTTGCGAATCGTAGTCCCCAGCGTTGCAAAGAGCTGATCTTCGACAAAGACCTCGCTCCCCGTCAGCCCCCGCATCAGCGAGGACTTTCCGGCGTTGGTATAGCCGACGAGGACCACCTGAAAAGCGGCCTGTCTCTGGGCTCGCTGGGAGGTCGCCTGCGTCTGCACATCGGCGAGTTCGGCCTTGAGTTGGGCGATGCGATCGCGAATCCGCTCCTTGCTCAACTCCACGTTGGTGTGGCCTCGCTCACCGCGACCACCGCCGCCCTGACGATCGTTTTTGGAGCTATCATCGCGCTGACGAGGAAGCTCGTATTGAAGCCTGGCGATCTCCACCTCCAGCGATGCCTCTCGGGTACCGGCGCGCTTCTCGAAGATCTCGAGAATCACCGCCGTTCGATCGAGAACCTCAACGCCCAGGGATATCTCGAGGATTCGCTGCTGTCGCGGACTCAACTCGGCGTCTACCAGGGCCATATCGGCCACCGGCTTCTCCGCCAACTCCTCAAGCGCCTCCACTTCTTCTGACTCTTCTGAAGAAGTGGAAACCTCACCGGGACCTCCGGTTAGAAGGGCCAACTCTTTTAGCTTTCCCGAGCCCACAAAGGTCGACGACGAGGGGCTGGAGCGCTTCTGAATCTCCGTGGCCACCACCGAGATTCCCAGCGTCGCGGCGAGGCGCTCCATCTCTTTGCATGACGATAAGATGTCGTCGTCGGTCTGCCCCGGTCGTTGAATCGCAATGACCAGGGCTTGCGGCGTCGATGAATCCTGTTGAGCTTCTATTGGGTGTTCTGACATATATGGACCTCCAGCGGAGCTACATCGATAGCATCCGAAGAATGGGAGGTCTGGGGGTGGGTAACTCGTGCTGGATCGGGTCGCCCTACAGGGCAATTGCGGATCTCTACCATGAGCGCCACACCGAGACCTTCCTGAAAAAAAATTGGAAAGTGGGTGCGAAAAACGTTAGCGCAATCGAGCGTAGAGTAATGTCCACATGGCGGCGTTCAATCCGGTGAGATGACGAGAATCTCTCTCGTGAAGAGCGGGCCGACGAGGTCGACCGCTTGAGGGGGAAAATAAAGACCCCGTCCATGATTTGTCAAGTTCTGGGACTTTTTATCACAACTCATCGGTATCCAGTTTTAGACCCGACCACCCTTCGAAGATCCAATCAATGAGCTGCGCTTCCTCATCAGTGACCTCCTCATCATCGCAACCCTGACGCAATCTATCGATGGCCTTCGAGAGCTGTTCGCCGTCGTAGAGGGTTTCGAAGTCGTCAGGGCCGACGGCGCGCACACCGCGATGGGAGGCCTGCAAGATCTTTTGAAAACAAGGGGACGCCACCTCGGGATCGATAAGGGCTGCCGACCCTTTTGGCATCTGAAGTGGTTCATCTCCTCTTTCGCCAAACTCCAGTCTACGCACCACACCTTCCCTTGTGGACACTCGGCTATCCACACTAGGGGCCAGAGCCGACAGGAAGGCCTCCTGGATCGAGTTGGTCCCTGCGCCGTCAGCGTTGAACGACTCCGGCAGGTTCAAAACTGCGGTGTACTGATCCAGCGTTTCGAGTTCACCGAAGATCTCGTCATGCTCCCCGATGCCGACTCGAAGGATCTGCGTCTCACCGACATCGTCAAACGAGATCACTGCGCCCGGAAAGATTTTGTCTATCATTCCCGACGCCTTCAATTCTCTTACGACGGTTTCAACCTCTTCCGGTCCATCGTCAAAGACCACTGCCAGTCCTCCCTGCAACTCGAATCCAAACGAAGCAGAGCGATCGAAGTCCACAGAGAATTTTCCTCGAATCCCCACAACATTACCGAGGATCTCCAAGGGAAAGGCAAACCCCTTCGGATCTGCCTCAACTATTTCATAGAGCCCCTTCATCGCGCCCGCAGGATACTCGAAGATAGGGCTATAATACGCCCAGACACCGGCCTCTTCGAATCGACGCTGGAGATCATCAAATTGCCCCGAAGGATCGAGATTTGTCATCCACATCGGTGTAGTGGCTGCCTGACGGGCCGCTGCAAAATTGCCGCTCCATTCGAACTCTATATTGGCATCTGCGATCTCAATTTGGGGAGCTTCGACGTCACGATCC
>SKNI01000515.1 GCA_007120615.1 Myxococcales bacterium
GGAGATGCGAGATCTGGAAACCATCGAAATCGCCCTGACCGCAGCAGAGACCGGACACCTGGTGATGTCCACCCTTCATACGGTGGATTCTGCCGAAGCGGTCAACCGCGTGGTCACCGCTTTTCCTCCCCACATGCGCGATCAGGCCCGCTATCAATTTGCCAATCTCTTTCGGGGGGTCGTCTCTCAGAGGTTGGTCTCCCGGGCCGACGGTAAGGGTCGAGTGCCGGCAGTGGAGGTGATGTTGTCTACCGGGCGAATCCGGGAGATGATCATGGAAGAGTCCACCGCCCGGAGTATCACCGAGCAGGTCTCCAAGGGATTTGATAATTACGGGATGCAGACCTTTGATCAATCCCTGATGTGGTTGTTGCAAAATGGGTTTATCACCTACGAAGAAGCTCTGGTGCAGTCGAGCAATCCCGATGATTTTGCTCTCCGGGTCAGTGGTATTGCCTCCAGCGCCAACGACGGCGAGTGGGGGACCTTCGAAGAGGGAGGGGCGGTGGAGGACGAAGACGATTTTGATCTGGAAGAGTTCGAGATCGATCGTTTTTGAGGAGTTTTCGACCAAATCGGACCCCCTCGACTCGGAGGAGCAAGAATCAACCGAGGAGAAAAGGTCAATTTTTTTCGCTATTTTCGTAAAACTATGCGACAAAGAAGCAGAGTGACGAAGATGAGGTACAGGAGTTGAGTATTATCTACGTGTGGACAGGGAAATGATGACGGGATGTATAAAGCGATTGTGGTTGTCGGGGTTGATGGTCGCTGCAATAACGCTCATGGCGAGCACCGCGATGGCCAGCGATCTAATTCGAGTGACCATGGCGGAGGTGCCCGGGGGAGGTACGGACGCAGTAAAGCAAACTCTCCAGGAGATTGAAGAACTGGAGGTCCACCCCAGCGATTGGTTTTACCAGCAGGTCCGAGGCCGGGCGTTTCAGCCGGCCGGGGTCACCAATCGGTCTTCCGATATGATGTGGGTGATGCGCGGTAGTTCGATCGATATCGTCGTCGACTTTGTGACAGAAGACGAGGATGAATACCTGGTGCGCCTGCTCACCCGGGCGGAGGGACTGCCGGAACACGAGTTCCACGTCGATCGTGGGGAGGATGGTCCCACCCGGGGAGCGTTGAGGCTCTTGCGCACCGAAGTAGAGCGGTTCATCGGAGCGGGGCCGGCGCCACCTCCGGTGGTAGAGGTGGATGAGGATTCGCGGGAGGCCCGGGAAGCTCAAGCCGAAGATCCCGTTGTGGTTCGTCAACGACGGGCCGAAGAAGAGGCCGCGCTGGCCCAGCGTTTACAGCGGGACTGGTTATGGGCTCGGCTCAATTTTCGGCTCTTCCGCAAGGATTTTGTGGTGGACGGGCGAAATGCGGTCTACTCCTGGACGTCGGGCTCCTTTCCCGGATTTGAACTCGACATCGAAGCGTTTCCGTTCTCGTTGACCAATTCCGATATGATGGAGGCCGGGGTCTATGTGACGTATAATCACGGATTTGACGGTCTAACCATCATCGATGAGAGTGCCGATCCGCCGGAGCAGCTTTCTTTGACGGTGAATAACTTCAGCATCGAAGGTGGTGCGATTTACCGTCTCGATTCGCCATTGGATGAAAATAACCGTCAGCTTCGTTTTAAGGTGGGTGCACGCTACGAAGCCTTTTCCATTCCCGAAAACCCGGTCTATGTCAGTACGGGAATCGTCTCGCTGGTTTTGGGCACCCGGTTGGTATTGCCGGTAGACCTGGTAGGGGATGAATTTGCCGTCACCGCTGCGGTAGACGTAGTCCCATTTGCTGCATTCGGGGCCGGGGGTGAAACATTCGGACAAACATCGTTTAGCTACGGTTTTGGTTCGGAGCTTGGCTTTGTTTATGAGGTGGCCAATAATTTCTTTCTCTCCGCGGGATACGGATTTCGGCTGGTCCGAAGTAGTTTCACCGGAGACGGAGAAGGACAATTTACAGACTCTGACGCATTCGATCTCAATCAGGGATTGAGGGCAGGAGTAGTCTATCAGTATTAAACGAGGTTGCCGGCGGGAGCTGGGACATCGAGAAACATGTGAGGCATCCAGGTGACGGACCCGAATTTTTCCGCCATACGCGCACGGCTGCGATATCAGTCGATTGATGAGTTTATCGAAGGATACGGGCGCTATATTTCTCGGGGAGGAATGTTCGTGCCCATGTCGGCTCAGAAATTAAAGCCCGTGGGTACGACCGTGCGATTTCAATTTCTGCTCGCCGACGGGAGTTCGGCCATGCTGGGGGAGGGCGTGGTACGTCAACTCAAGGGCCTGGAGAACGACTCCGGGGACGGACCGGTGGGAATGCTGGTAAAGTTTACCAAGTTGAGCCAAGAATCCAAAGCTCTGGTCGATCAAATCCTGGTCCATAAGTCGGGAGTACAGCCCATCCCCAAAGCTCCGGAGACTCCGACCCCGACCTCGACTCCGATCCCACAGCCTCCGGAAGATATCGAATCGGCTCCGGAGGCTGAGGAGCGGGATAATACTGGAGTTCTGGGGGCAGATGCGGCCAATTCTCTTCGGAATGAATCCGGCTCCGCGGGAATCGACGAGACCGATGGCAACACTGCAGAATTGGCCCTGGATCCCCCGACCCGGGAGTTGCTCGGGCTCGACGCGGATGAGCTAACCGGAGAAGCGGAATTGGCGGAGGCCGGGGAGGAATCTCCGACCACCTCGGGAGATGAGATATTTGGAAGTGAAGAAGACGAGGAGACTGCTCAGGCAGTAGCCGGTGCACTGAGCAGTGAGCCCTCCTGGGGCGAATCGGATTCTGAGAGCGACGAGCAATCAGATCTACCCTCGGAAGAAGACGACTCCGATCCATTTGGAGGAATCTTCGACGAAGCCGTAGACGCCTGGAGCCATGCAGAAGAACAAGAAGAGCAGGCTCACCAGAGCGTAGAATCCGAGGACGCTCCGAATACCGAAGCGTTGGAGGAAGAAGATATCGTTGATGCGGTGGCGGCACCGTCGACGGAAGCCCTGGATGACGAAGATGTCATCGAAGAGGAAGTGGCGCCTTCCACCGAAGCCCTGGAAGAAGAAGACATCGTGGAAGAAGTGGCCGACGAAGGCCCAAAGGCCATCAAGGAGACGAAGGCCGGCATCAGGGTAATGTCTTTTGACGGAGAGGAGATCGACGAGTCGGCGACCCGCGAATTTGAAGAATTTGCCAGCGGTGGCGAAGAAGAAGAAATCGATCAGATGTTCGACAATATCTTCGGCGGTGACGGTGGTGGTGGCCTTTTCGGCGACGGCGACGATGGGGGTGGCGATTTCTTCGAAGAGGTCGAGGAAATCAGTCCGCAAGTGGATGAGGAACTCCAACTTGCACTGCAAGAGGACGGCGGCGAAGACGAAGTAGAGTCAGCATTCGAAGGGTTGAGTGACGCCGAGGAAGAGGAAGAAGAGGAAGAGGAAGAGGAAGAACCATTGGCCTGGGACCTGGGCGAAGACCCGGCTGGGGAGGAGGCCCTCCCCGAAGCGTCCGAGCCCATCGTGGCGAGCAACTGGGATACCGGGGAAGACGAAGAGGAGAAGAAAGAGGGAAGCTTCAACTCCAGTGAGA
>SKNI01000018.1 GCA_007120615.1 Myxococcales bacterium
AGCCCCCCGAGGCTCTCGCTTCGGGGGGCTTTTTATTCAGCCGTCATGGGAAAACCGGGCCTTACATCATGCCGCCCATTCCACCCATTCCGCCCATTCCGCCCATTCCGCCCATTCCAGCGGGAGCGCCACCGTCGTCGTCGCCCTTGGAGGGCTTGTCGGCGATCATGGCTTCGGTGGTGAGCATCAAACCGGCGATGCTGGCGGCGTTTTGAAGCGCCGTTCGGGTAACTTTCACCGGGTCGATTACGCCTGCTTCGACAAGATCTTCATATTTGTCGGTGCGAGCGTTATAGCCCCAGTTGCCGTCTTTGGAGAGGACATTCTGGATGACGATGGACCCTTCCACGCCAGCGTTGAGCGAGATCTGACGAATCGGCTCTTCGGCGGCTTTTCGGATGATATTGGCACCGAATTGCTGCTGATCGTAGTCGAAGGTCAGATTATCCAACGAGCGCACGGCCCGAAGAAGAGCGACACCGCCACCGGGGACGATTCCCTCTTCCACGGCTGCTCGGGTCGCGTTGAGCGCATCTTCGACGCGCGCTTTCTTCTCTTTCATCTCCATCTCGGTGGTGGCGCCCACTTTGATAACCGCCACACCGCCGACCAATTTGGCCAGACGTTCCTGGAGCTTCTCGCGATCGTAATCGCTGGTGGTCGTCTCGATCTGGGTTTTGATCTGATTGACTCGACCGGTGATCGTGTCTTTGGTTCCTTTTCCGCCGACAATCGTGGTGCTGTCTTTGGTGATGGAAACCGTATCGGCCGTTCCCAGGTCGTCGATGGTGGCAGCGTCGAGGGTCATGCCGCGCTCTTCGCTGATGACGCTTCCGCCCGTGAGGGTGGCGATATCTTCCAGCATCGCTTTACGACGGTCTCCGAAGCCCGGAGCTTTGACGGCAGCCACGTTGAGAACTCCGCGCAGCTTATTGACCACCAGCGTTGCCAGTGCTTCGCCTTCGATATCTTCGGCGATAAGAAGCAGGGGTCGATTGCCCTGGTTATGTACCTGCTCCAGAAGGGGCAAGAGATCCTTCATATTGCTGATCTTCTTGTCGAAGAGCAAAATAAAGGGGCTCTCAAAGGTCGCTTCCATACGCTCGGCGTCGGTTACGAAATACGGCGAGAGATAGCCGCGGTCGAATTGCATCCCCTCGACAAAGTCGAGCTCGTTACTCAGACCTTTGGCCTCTTCGACGGTGATGACTCCTTCCTTGCCGACTTTCTCCATCGCTTCTGCGATAAGCTCGCCGATGGTCTCGTCGTTATTGGCCGAGATGGTACCGACCTGAGCGATTTGATCGCGCTTATTGGTCTGCGTGGCCATGGAACGAAGCTCCGCCACCATCGCTTCGACAGCCTTGTCGATGCCGCGCTTGATCTCCATCGGGTTTTGTCCCGCCGTGACCAGCTTGGTGCCTTCTCGCAAAATTGCCTGCGCCAGAACGGTCGCCGTGGTGGTTCCGTCGCCTGCGGTATCGGAGGTCTTGGAAGCCACTTCCTTGACCATCTGAGCGCCCATATCTTCGAAGTGATTCTCCAGCTCGATATCTTTGGCAACCGTCACACCGTCTTTGGTGATCAGGGGAGCGCCAAAGCTCTTCTGGAGGACGACGTTGCGACCTTTCGGCCCCAGGGTGACTCGCACTGCGTCGGCCAGCGTCTTGACGCCGGTGAGGATGCGCTGTCGCGCCTGAGTATCAAAAATGATGTCTTTCGCCATGGTGTTACTCCTTCAATTTGGTATTCGAATTTCGCGAGTGCGCGATATAACAAGGAAACAAAATGGTTCCACGATGGGCTGCGATCCTTATACAACATCGCTTCTCTTCCACCGGGGGGAACCCACCTGATTCAGTCGTTGATGATCGCAAGAATTTCGTCTTCTCGAAGAATCAAGTGCTCTTCGTTATTGATGGTGACATCCGTTCCGGAGTACTTTCCGAAGAGGATTTTGTCGCCTTCTTTGACCTGCAATGGAACGGTCTCCCCATTATCGGCGACTTTGCCTTTTCCCGTTGCTCGCACGATGCCTTCAAGGGGCTTCTCTTTGGCGGAATCGGGGATGATGATTCCCGAGGAAGTCTTGTCCTCGGAAGCCACGCGCTGAATCAAAACGCGATCGTATAGCGGTTGAATATTCATCTGTCTCACCTCGTCATTGGGGGTTGGTTGTCGAACTCGTATTAGGAAATTCCTACTTTTAGCACTCTGATCATGGGAGTGCTAACGCCGGGAACGTTATTCACCACTGATTTAATGTCAAGCGAAAAAGGCTCCCGAGGCCCAATATCGGCACCACCTCGATCGCCCAACCGACTGAAAACAATGATTTTATCGCGCCATGAATTCTTTTCGACCTTTTATCCACCCTTGTGGGGTCGTGTGGGTCCTCCCGAGCAAGAGGTGACGCAAGCTGCCAGTTGACGCCCTCCTGATCTGCTCTACAATCTCGTTTTTTGGTGGAATGAGCGCCCCCATCGGCGGCGTTCTTCTAAACGAACCCGTCGACCCGGAGAACCAGTGTCTGATTCATTCGATCCTCAATCGCTTATCGACGCCGCCGACAAAGTGCGCCGTGGTGCGCGCGCTCTCGCTCGTCAGAATACGGAGGCCAGAAACGACGCTCTGCGCTCCATGGCTCGATTATTGGGCGAGCGTACCGCGTCGATCCTCGACGCCAATCAGACCGATCTGGAAGATGCCCGCCGCCAACAACGAGACGAAGCCTTCATCGACCGCCTGGTGTTGACCCCGGAGCGGATCGCCGCCATGGCCGATGCCCTGCGCGAGATCGCCGCCCTGGAGGATCCCATCGGCACCTATGATCAGATGTGGACCCGGCCCAACGGACTTCAGGTCGGTCGCCGGCGCATTCCCCTGGGAGTGATAGGGATCATCTACGAATCTCGACCCAACGTCACCAGCGACGCTGCCGCCCTTTGCTTAAAGAGCGGAAACGGGGTGGTCTTAAAAGGGGGAAGTGATGCTTTTCGAACCAACCGGGCCATCGTCGGTGCCTTGCGAGCCGGACTTCAAATGAGCTCCCTTGACCAGGCCGCCGTCGATGCGCTCGGGTTTGTGGACACTACCAATCGCGACGCCGTAAAAACCATGCTCACCTTGAGCGACTCCATCGACGTCATCATCCCCCGAGGTGGAAAGGGATTGATCCAATTTGTCCATCAGCACTCCCGGATCCCGGTCATCAAGCACGACGAGGGGGTCTGCCACCTGGTGGTCGACGGCACCGCCGGGGCCGACCAGATCGACAACATCGTACTCAATGCAAAGGTCCAGCGCCCGGGTGTGTGCAACGCCGCGGAAACTCTGCTAGTCTTAGAGAATGCAGTGGACGAACACCTCCAACGGATTTTGCAGAAGCTCAACGACGCCGGCGTGGCGCTTTATCTGTGCCCCACAAGCGCTGCCGTCGCAGAGAAGAGCGACATCCCCTTTGAGCCTGCTGAGGATGAAGCCTACGGCAGGGAGTTTTTATCCCTGCAGTTGGCGGTGCGAGTGGTCGAAGATCTCGACTCCGCCATCGCCCATATCGATCGCTTCGGCTCCCGACACAGCGAAGCCCTCATCAGCGATAATTACGCACAAACTCAACGTTTCATCGATGAAGTCGACTCTTCGGTCGTCCTCATCAACGCCTCCACCCGCTTTAGCGATGGGGGACAACTTGGACTTGGTGCTGAGATTGGAATTAGCACCACCCGTATGCACGCCTACGGTCCAATGGGACTTCGGGAATTGACAACCACCAAGTTCGTTGTTTTAGGTAGTGGACAGGTTCGCAGGTGAACCGCCCAAACTTATCCGAGATGATTTACATCAACGAGTTGTACATCATCTCGGGTTACTCATCAGGAGACGAATGAATACAGACAGTGCCGCGCCCATCTTTTCCCCCGACGACGAAACCGAACTCGATCGCGAGTTAATGCAGGTCGCCCGTGACATCGCAGCAGTCACCTGGGAACTCAAAGCGCTAAATACGGTCGTCATCGATCTGCGAGGACGAGTCAGCTATACGGACTTCGTTATCGTTTGCACTGGCACATCGGAGCGCCACGTCAACGCACTGGCCCGAAGCGTCGACGACGAGATGAGCGAAGCCGGCCGAGAGACCATGGGCTCCGAGGGCACCGGTCACGGTCGGTGGGCGCTGCTGGATTATGGCGATATCATCGTTCATATCTTGAATAAGACCGCCCGCCAGGACTATGATCTGGAGCGGATGTGGTCGGAAGCCCCACGGCTGGAATTGGAAGATGCTCCCTCGGAGCTCTACGGCCATTTCGACGTGGAACAATTCGAAACCTGATCGAAGCACTCCAACACCACCGAGCCCCGTCGCCAACGCTCCCGTTGCGACGGGGGTTCCATCTATTTATGGTAGGGCTCGCCGCGAATGATGGTCATCGCCCGGTAGAGCTGCTCCCAGAGAAGCATCCGCGCCACGTCATGGGGAAAGGTCAGCTCCGAGAGTGACCAGCGCCGGTGACAGCTCCGCTTGAATTCCGGGGCCAGCCCGTTGGCTCCTCCGATATAAAAGACCACATCTTGTCTTCCCTCCACCATCCAGCGGTCCATGGATCGGGCCAGATCCATGCTGCTTAGCCCCTTGCCTTCCTCAGTCATCGCGATTCGCAGCGCCCCCTCGGGGGTCGCAGACTCCAGGGACGCAGCCTCGCCCTTCATCACCTGGGAGGCATTTCCTCTGCTGGTCTTGGCCACGTCCATCTCCTCTACGGGAAGATGATGGCCTAACCGCTCCCGATATTCATCACAGAGGTCGCGAAGTCGGCGATCTTTGATTTTTCCCACTGCCAGCACTGCAATCTTCATTGGATCTCCGCAAAAAGCTCTCTCCGATCTCGATAATAAGATCAGAGAACGAATCTGGATACCTAAGGGATGAGCTCATGGTGCGCAACTATCTGAGAACGGTGGGCCGACATTTTTCGGCCCTTTTCCCCCCGGCCTGTGCCGGCTGTGACGGCGTCTCCATCACAGGCCTTGCCTTCTGTGCGATCTGTGCCCCCGTCGCTCATCGCATCGAAGAGCCCTGTTGTTCGCGCTGTCAGGTCCCCATGGATCTATTTCGTCCTACCGGCGCGAACTCGCTGTGCAGTCGCTGCCAGCGCCAGCCGCCGGCGTTCGACTCGGTTCACGCGCTCTGGGAATATGATGGATCCGTCGCCGATGCGATCCGGCGCATCAAATACGGCGGCGATCTTCCAGCCCTTCGAGCTCTCTGCCGGGGAGCCTCCCCCTGGCTCTCCCAACACCTTTACGATCTGGGCCCCGATCTTCCGGTGATTCCGGTCCCGGCCCATCCCACAGACCTTCAGCGCAGAGGCTTTCACCTCCCATCGCTAGCGCTTCGATTTCTATCGGTCTCCAACCCCATTGTCCCCTGCGGACTTCGGAAGGAGCGACCGACCCCTCGACAGGCCACACTCTCCCTGGAGGAGCGTCACCGAAATCTCATCGATGCTTTTCGGTGGCATGGCCCTTCCGTCGAGAGCAAAATCGCACTATTATTTGATGACGTACTCACAACAGGCGCCACCGCAGACGCCGCAAGTCGGGCTCTGAAACTGGCCGGCTTTGACTCCGTTCATATTTTTGTTTTTGCCCGTGCGCCCTTTATTTCTGGCTCCAAACCGGCCACCTAAACTAAGCTGTTGAAAATAGAACGAAATAGTTTCAATCTTAGGAAAGGTTTCTACTACTGAGTTCTACGGAATCTCTTACCTCCGAAAGCTCATAACTAAGTGTCAGGCGTCGCCACCGAGTCGATGCCAGGTAGCTCGAGCCACCGTTTTTCAGATCCGAATCGGGATTAAAATGGTAGCCGGGCCAGACTACTGCGTGGAGTGTTTATGGAACCAGCTCTGTTGTTAAACGCATCCTATGAACCGCTGTCGATCGTCAATTGGAAGAAGGCCATCATCTTGTTGTTGCGCGGCAAAGCGGAGATGCTCGTTTCCCATCCTCGCCAGATTCGGTCAGCGACCCAGAGTTATGAGCTTCCCTCCGTATTGCGACTGCAGCGGCGGGTGCGTATCCCCCGGCGAAGAATTAATTTCAGCCGACACAACGTCTATCGCCGTGATAATTTCGCCTGTCAGTATTGCGGAAAGCGTTTTGCCGCCGTAGACCTGACCTTCGATCACGTCATTCCTCGCAGCCGAGGTGGCGAGACCAGCTGGACTAATATCGTCACCAGCTGTCAGCCCTGCAATCGGCTCAAATGCTCCCGGACCCCCAGGGAAGCCCAGATGCCGCTGTTGAATCAGCCCTCCGAACCCCGGTGGTGGCCCTTCTCGGCCAGCGCCGGAAATCTCGATGATCATCCCAAAGACTGGAGGCCCTATCTCTGGGTATAGTCAACTCGTCTTGTTGTGAGGGCCGCTCCCCACCCTCGCTGTTAACCACCAGGCTCCCTGAATGCCACGCATCGCGATCATCGCAGATATTCACGCCAACCTTTTTGCACTCGATGCCGTGGTCCTCGACCTGAGGGATCGAGACGTCGACGAGGTCATCGTAGCCGGTGATATGGTGGGCCGAGGACCTCAGGGAAATGCTGTGGTTCACCGGGTCATCGAAGAAGGTTGGTCCTGTGTGCGCGGCAACCACGAGGATTATCTGCTCTCCTTTTGTCACGATGACATCCCCGACTCCTGGCATGTCGCCGAAGAATGGGCAGCCTCCCGGTGGATGGCAGACGAACTCGACGAGGGTGCAGTGAGGTTTTTGGAAACCTTGCCGTTTTCCGTCACCTCCAGAATCGATCCTCGAATCGAGGTCTTTCACGGCAGTCCCAACTCGAACAGCGAAGGGATCGGAGCCTGGACCCCTTCTGAGCGCCTGGACGCCCATCTTGACGCCATCGACGGCTCCATTCTGGTATGTGCCCATACCCACCGGCCGCTTCACTACGTCGGAGACGGTGGACAGATCGTAAACGCGGGCTCCGTTGGACTTCCCTTCAACGGCGACTGGCGAGCTCAATACGCTCTCCTAACCGGCACTCCCGGCGATTGGGAGACTGCCTTTATCAGCGTTGAGTATCCCCGCGATGATTTTCTTCGGTATTATCAGCGATCCGGTTTTCTGGACCAGGGGGCGATTACGGCGCACCTGCTGCATCAAGAAGTGCAACAGGCGCGCCCTTTTCTGGTGCCTTTTTTGAAATGGGTGGCCATGACCAATCGCCCTCCCACCAGTGATTATCTGGCGGAGTTTCTCGACCTCTATGATCCGGCGGACTCCATGAGCGACTTCTTCGCCCGGGTCCGCCAGAATAATTGACCGACAATCAGAGCAATTTGGCGACCGTCGACGGATCAAAGAGTTGACTTACCGAGCGTCCGTCATGAATTCGACGAATCGCTTCGGCGAAGATCTTTGCCACCGATAAGACCTCTACCTTCTCGGACTGCTGATGAGGCTGAAGAGGGACGGTATCGGTTACGATAACCTTGTCGATGAATGCCTCATCGATCCGTTGGGCAGCATTGGCGCTAAAGATCGGGTGCGTCGCCGAAGCTAACACCTGGGTGGCGCCATGCTTCTTCAAAAAGGTCGCCGCCTCCACCAGGGTGCCACCGCTTGCGATCTCATCGTCCACCACCACCGCTACCTTTCCTTCTACGTTTCCGATGAGGCTTACCGCTTTGGGCTTTTCGTCGTCACCTTCGCGGCGCTTGTCGATGATCGCCATCGGCAAATCCAGCCGGTTTGCATATCGCCCCAGATCCTTGGCCTCCCCGGCATCTGCTGCCACCAGCACCCAGTTTTCTCGATTCTCCCGCCGCAACCTCTCGCAGATCGGGCCTGCTCCCAACAATTGATCCACGGGCATTCGGAAAAACCCCTGGGCCTGTGGAGAATGCAAATCCATGGTCAACACTCGATCCGCTCCGGCGGTCTTCAACAGATCGGCCACCAGCCGCGCTGCAATCGAGATCCTGGGCCGATCTTTCTTATCGCTTCGGATATAGGGGATATAGGGCATGACCGCGGTGATTCGATCGGCCGATGCCGAGCGAAGAGCGTCGATCATGATCAACAATTCAAAGAGATGTTCATGAACGGGAGGAGCCGACGTCTGCACCACGAATACATCACAGCCCCGCACGTTCTCCTCGATCTGAACCAGCATATTCTCATTGCTGAACTTGACCGTGTTGCTGATCCCAAGCGGAATCTCAAGATACTCGCAGATGGACCTTGCGAACGCCGGGTGACTGCTGCCGGAAAATACTTTCATCTCTTCGTTCACGGGGTACTCCATCGGCTGGGGTGTTGGGGTTGAGATCCTGCTCCTGCCATACAAAACTCCCCCCGAGGGATCAACCTCCGTATGGCAGATTGATTTCTTCGTCGGTGATCGTGCGGACCATCACAAAAGCGTCTTCCCCATTGTCTTCGTAGTAATCTGGACGCCGACCGGCGCGAACAAAACCTAATTTTCGATATAGTTTTTGTGCCCGATCATTGCTCACCCGAACCTCCAGCGCGATCCTTCGGATCCCTCCTGTGGGAGCCACCGCAATGAGCATCTCCAGCAATACCGTTGCCATCCCCTGCCTTTGAAAGTCCGGATCCACAACGATATCAAGGACTTCAACCTGAGCGGGAGTCCTCCAGAAGACCATCATCGCTGCCAGCCGCGCGCCGCTTTCGATCACCCAGATTTTGGTATGTTCGTCGACGAGCTCTTCTTCAAACGCTTCCCGCGGCCAGGGGGAAGAATGACCCCGAGTCTCCAAAAGATGCAGGGCATCCACATCATCCTTATGCGCCTCTCGGACTCGCCACCTTCGCTTCGGTGCCCCTGTCGCAGACTCTACAGACCGGTTACGTCCAGAATTCTCTCCCATAGCTGGTCCTTACCGATGTTCTTGGTGCTGGAGAAGAGGATCAATTCATCGGGTTGCGCCTCGATATCGCGGGCAATCTCAAGGCGGCGTTGCTTTCGGGCATTGGGCTTGAATTTGTCGGCTTTGGTGAACACCAAAATCGGCTGAATACCAAAGTGGGGGGCCGCCATAATGAGTTCAAAATCATCTTCCTGGACACCGCGGCGCATGTCCATCACCACCACCAGCGCCCGCAGGTTGGCCCGGTTGGCAAGATACCCCTCGATCATCGGTCCCCATTGCTCCTTGATCTCCTCGGGCACCCGGGCGAAGCCATACCCCGGAAGATCGACGACGTAGAGTTGGTCATTAACATTGAAAAAATTGACCAACTGCGTTCGCCCCGGCCTCTTACTGGTTCGCACCAGCTTCTTGCGATTGACCAGGGTGTTGATCAAACTGGACTTTCCAACGTTGCTTCGCCCCCCGAAGGCGATCTCGGGGCGATCGGAGACGGGAAAATGCTCCGGAGCCGTGCCACTCTTTACGAAATCTGCAGTCTTGATGGTCCAGCTCATCCAGGTACCTCATTGGTAATTGGTAACGCAAAAAGGTTCAAAAACCGATGCTTGCGCCGGGAACGACTCCGCCCGCAGCGCCGACGGCTAATACCACCATAAGGTACGCCACGGCCAGCGCAGGTCCAAATATGCCGATAAATTTCTCCAGCGGCGATGGTCCACGGCGCCACCCTAATATCAATAGACCCAACCCGAAAAGAGGCACGCTCAAGCCCAGCCACTCCATGGGAGCGAGAACCCCGGCAGCCCCCAGCCTCTCCCAGGTCAACACCAGACCCAACACCCAGGACATAAATCCGAACATCAAGGCCCGCACAAAAAGATCGCGGCCCGCCAACTCATGATTCAACGACTCATCGCCATCGGGTTCAACGGTGAAAAAGAAGGTGGCCCCCACCATCGCAATCGCCAGAATCACTATCAGCAAAAACCCGCCAATCTCCGGCATCAAAGCGAGGGAGTTCACCTCTAAGACCCCCTCTCCCGCTATCTGGCCCCGGGCGGCGAGTCCCGAGGGAAGATTTTCCAATTGCAGCCATTGTCGGGCCATCGCTTCATAGCCCTCCAGATTTAGATCGTTGACCGGCCCGTCAGCGCGCATCAGACGCAGGGCCGCAACCAGCGCACTGATCCCGGCCAGAAGCCAACCCGAGGCGGCCACCGCTTTTCGCCTCAAAAGAGCACCTGTCACTGCGATGGTCGATCCGGCGAAGATCATCGCCACAAGGCCCAAAATCCAGCTTCCATCAGCGACGACAGGGATCTCCAGTGACGAAAGCGCCGTGACTCCGGGGATGCTCCACACCGCCGCGCCACCGTCACTGGCGACGGGAAGTCCGAAGGAAAATCCCCCAATCGCTCCTCGCTGCATTCCCACCACTAATACGCTCGCTGCCGCCGCCCACATGATCAGCGCCACCGTCACCGAACCCGAGGTCGCTCGTCCTCGGAGCGTTCTCTCTGCAGCCACTCCCGCTCCCAGAAGCGCCGTGGCCATCGCCGCCCAACTCCCCAGTTGCGCCGTCCCGATCGCCGCTTCCGTATCCAACGAACCCACCCCCCCCTGGAAACCTCCAACGACCAATCCCATCACCGCCAATCCCAGCGGGATCGACAGCGCAATACCGAAACGAGTCCGGCCCTCTTTATGGTGAAGATTGCGGGGCAGGCCCAAAAGTGCCACCGCCCCTGCCAGTAGCAATAACCAACCCACCGACTGGGCAAGATAAAGGGATGCTCCCAGCGCGCTCAGCGCACCCACCTGGGTAAGGGTCACAACAGGACTCGTCCGACTCTCCAGCAGCTTTGCCTGATCATCGGACCAAAAAACCTCAATAGCATTGAGACTCCACAGGTGGATCTTCCCGTCATCTCCACGAAATCGACGCTCGGAGAAGAAAAAGAGTAATGCAAATCCGATAATAAAGAGGCTCACTCCCAGACCGAAGGGCCAGAACGGGCGGACCGCCGTCACCGTCAGTATTGCCGCCGGGACCGATTGCAATTCTTCCAGATGAAGGGAGTGCTCTGCCGCCGGCGGGTCCTCCATCGAGGACGCTCGCTGAAACACCCAGAACTTATAGCCCTCCTGATCCTCGAGTTGGACCGCCGGCCCCATGACATCGAGGTAATTTTCCACCGCTTCTACGATCCGAAACCGAGGCCCATCGATCGAAAACCGGAGGCGATCGCCGGGAACCCCGGCATCGGCGATCGTGTCTTTCTCGGAGCTCGAAACTACAGCTCGAATCGCCGTATCTCCGGGAGCAAACCCGGAAAATCCAAAGCGAAGGCCCTCCACGTCGAGCGTTCGGGCAGGCCAGAATTCTTGCGGCGCGGTCCGATCTTGATTGGGTCTAAAAAACTGAACCCCGATCGTCGGCTCATCGCCGAATTGAACGTCTCGAAGCACCATCCGAAGGGGCAGCATCACCTCGATATTGCGATCGCCCTGCCGAACGATATAGGTTTCGCGTTCGGCATTCATCGGCAAGACGAGCTCTCCGGCAGGGAGCGCCCGATGGGAACTGAGCCAGTCCCCGGCCACAACCGCAACACCAAGGACCATCAGGACGACACCAACGGTAGCCAGTCGGGTTTCCATCCCCACACCGGGAATCTCGCCGTCCCATTGACGCCGCCGCTCCCCGGGAGCCTCACCGCGAAGTCGTCTCCAGAACAGACCGGCCAGCCCTCCCAGACCTAGCATCGCCACCAGGGCCAGCCCTTGAGCCATCTCCGGCTCCGAGCGAGCCTGGCTCCAGGTCCAGGGCTCCCATAAGCTCATCGGATCCAGCCCGATGACCAACGCGCACAACATCGCGGCCAATACCCAGATCACCCCGACCACCGTGCGACGAGACATCCAATCAAAGGCTCGATTGGTGATCGACGACCGACGGCTGTGGCCTCTGGACGGGCCTTTCGACCTACTGGACGGGCTTGGCATGACTTCCCTGTTGGTGGTACTACTTCTGCTTGATACGTAACCAGACACGAGTGTTACTTCGGGCCCTCATCGATTGCGAGTCCTAATACGAGGATCAACAGGGTGTCAACGAACCAACCAGGTGCCATCATTGGCCTCACCGGCGGGATCGCCACCGGAAAATCGACGGCGGCTCGTTTCTTCGAGAGCGAAGGGGTTGTCGTCATCGATGCCGACTACCTCTCTCGCCAGATCGTGGCGCCGGGAGAGCCGGCCCTCGATGAGATCGTTGATGCCTTCGGTGAAGAGGTTCTCCAAGACGACGGCACCCTCGATCGTACCGCGCTTGGCGATATAATATTCCGCGACCCCTCCGCCCGAGAGACCCTGGAGGGGATCACCCATCCTCGAATCGCCGAGGCCATGTTCGACCGGGCTCGTCAAGCCTTTGACCAGGGCCACCGCTGGGTACTCTATGAAGCCGCTTTATTAGTGGAGACCAAAACCCATCGATTTCTCGACGCCCTCATCGTGGTCGACTGCAGCCCCGAGACCCAGAAGACCCGGCTTCAGCAGCGCGACGAGTTCAGCCCCGAGGACGCCCAACGACGAATCGACTCCCAGATGCCCCTGAGTAAAAAGCGCAAAGCCGCCGACTATATCATCAACAACGACGGCTCCACAGAAGATACCAGAGAGCAGGTCCGCCAGATCAAAAGACGCATCGACGAACTCCTTCGCCACACCGACTCCGCCCGACCTCCCCGAGATGATCATGCCTGAAACCGAGACCACACCTCGATCCAATCGAGACATCCTGATCACCGGCTTTCCGAGCTTCGTGGCTCGCAAGTTGGTCTCCACCATCATCGAAGACGAGCCCGACGCCACTCTTCGCCTGCTGGTACGCCCGGACTACGTCGACGAGGCCGACCGACAGCTCCAGAAGATGGACGCCCCCCGGGAGCGGATTCACCTCTTGAGCGGCGACGTCGTCGCATTGGACCTCGGATTGAGCGGGAGGG
>SKNI01000201.1 GCA_007120615.1 Myxococcales bacterium
CTGGGCGCAAAATTTCGATCTCTCAAGCAAGCGTCGAACGTATCTTGGTGTCATTTTCGCCCACGCAAGGGGTCTGGCGCCGTTACTTATCCCCAGCCGAATGGGCCATCACCATCACCCTTCGTCCAAAAGATGGTATGAGCATGGTCATCGAGAAGCGCTGCCTCCTCGCTAAGAGTACAACGTCACTTCGCACGTGAGACCATTTGGCGAGGCGCCTGTGGCAACGGATCATGTGCCGACGAGCAGGTCGACGAATGCACCGTCGACACCCCAAGTCAGGCCGGAGGCTCCTCGCGGAGCGCCCGGCCTGAATTATTTTAGCCCTGACGGTTTCACTCGATCTCTAACCCACCGCCGGAGCTCTGCTCGTCCCACTCGATCTCGAATTCGATGCTCACCTCACCTCGCCCCTTGGGGCCTTCGCGCTCGGCTTCGACTTCGAACGTAACCTGTTCCGGCGGCTCCAGGGTCACCGACTGGTCTCCCGACCGCAGGGTGATCGCTTTCCCCGCCTCCAGGGAATCCGCCACGGAACGTAGATATTGGGCTACTTTCCCACGACTAAGAGTACTCTCGCTTTTGAATAGCTTCCTTTCTGGCATGGCTGTACCTCCATTAAGTGAGTTCACAGAAATTACACCCCAATCATTGTTGCCCTGTCATCTCAGTCAAGGCTATCAGGCAGGTTGCTTATTCAAATTCGTACATCGTCACCGCGGGATAGCGCAGCACCGTGCATTCCCCGTCCGAATCGACGCCTTCCAGACCGATCTCAAAGGTGTGATTGAAGTCCGGCGAACAGGTAAAGTTGGCCACGCCCCGGACCATATATTCTGAATCAGCGACCTCTTCGGTATGATAGGAGAAATAGGTCGGCTCTGTGGGCGGCGTGATGCCCGCTTCGATCCAGACCTGTGTGGCCGAGGCGTCGGCCTCACATTTCTCGCCACCACAACAAGCATTCACGTCGAAGAGCGGGGGAAGCTCCGGTGGGAATGTGCAATGTTCTTCGAAGTACATTTCATGCTCGTCGACCAGGCGCGTCACCACGGTCTGTGCCTCGGCTGCCTTCGACAAATTGATATATCTAAGAAAGGCGGGGACCGCTATGGCTGCCAGAATACCCAGCACAGAGATACCTACGCATCCTCCTACAACAACGATAATGGCTATCAGAGGAAGTTTACTGCCCTGCTTCTTTTGAGGCGGGTTCTGGGAGGTCATAGCGAAGTTCCTCAATTGACTAGATTTGTAAGTTTACAGCGGGTAACCGCACGGAAGTGTTGTTCGGTGTGATTACCTGATTGCCACGAATGGTGACCAAAGGCAATGAGAGGGAGTGCGCCCGTAGTTCAGGGCGCGGGGGAGGTCCCCGAGCTTCGCGAGGGGGGAGGGGACCCGACGACAAATAGAAGCCCCGTTTCAGGTGGTTGCCCCCAAGCCCACCAACCGCCCACGCAAAGCTTGTAAAATACTACCAATCACCTATACTTCAGCCCTTAGATTTTATGCTAAACAGATGGCATCCGGAAATGGCTCCCTTTACAAAAACCGGTCCGCCTTTTCCGGATGCCATCTAAATAAATGCTGAACTAGGCCTGCTTTATGACCACTCCATTGTTCTCAAAACTCACCATCCAACGCTCGGCCCTCTGGCTGGTCATCCTCCTCGTTTCCTTCTCGCTCGCTTGCGACGAACAACCGGTCGAGGCGGAGCAAAATACCGGTGAGACTCCGGTATTTACCGGTGGCGGAGGCAAAGGCGATGAGCTCTTTGAGCGCGACTACGAAGTGATCCTGACCGATCCCTTCTGTGATGAGTGCTCCGCCGAAGATCGCAGCGTCTTACAGGCCAACTCCCAGATCGTGGAGCGGGTCGTCGACCTTATCGACAATGCTGAGGGAAGTGTTCACATCGCGCAATTTACGTTCAGCGTGCGAGCCATCGAAGACGCCATCTACCGGGCCGTGGACCGCGGGATTGACGTGAAAGTGGCCATGGATTTTGGGCAAAACCGCTCCGGCTCTCTCTCCAGTCGACTGGTGGAGAACGGCGTCAATGTACGATTCGTCCGCGGCAATCAGGTCGGGAATCAGGACCGCTACGGGTTGATGCACTCCAAATTCATGATCGTCGACGACCATATTCTGTTGACCGGAAGCAATAACTGGTCCTCCACAGGCACGTCGATCAATGAGGAAAATACCATTGTTATGACGTCGACGGCCGACGACTTTTTGATCCAGGCCTTTGCCTGTCATTTCGACGCCGCCTGGCAGAATAGTCCGGGAAGCAGCGGCAATTGCTCCATCGACGAGGCTCGCTTCTCTCCGGGAATCCACGGCCGCGATATCATCAGCGATAATATCAACCGCGCCGAGCGTTCCGTCGACGTGTTGATGCACCACTTTCTCTTCGACAATGCTCTTCGGGATCTTGCCGACGCCGCCGAACGAGGAGTTAAGGTCCGAGTGGTCCTCAATTATGAGGATCGCCACAACTACGAGGGCGGCGACTGGGACCGAATCATGGCCAACGGTGGAGAGCTTCGATTCAAGCAAAATAACACCGACGCTTTTCAGTATATGCACCATAAATTGGCCATCGTAGACGGCAGAAATTTGCTGCACGGGTCGGGGAATTGGTCGGGAAGTGGCTTCTTCAACAACTTCGAATTCTACGTTCGCTATCAGGCTCCCGAAGTGGTCGACCCCTTTATTCGACTCTTCGAACGACTCTGGGATTGGTCTCTGAACTCGGACACCATCGAGCGCGGTCATAGCGCCGCCCGACAACATCACGCGGCACACCAGGTATTTTTCGGAAACCTCCATGCTCATTACGAGAAGCAGGGAGAAGACGGAAAATTCTGGGACGACGGCGAGTTATTGCGACAACACGGGTCGGACGGAGATTTCTACAGCGTTGAAGACGAGATGGGAGACCGCCACGTGGCTCGCTACGCGTTTGAGTACGCCCGTGATGTCGGCAAGATGGACTTCATGGCCCTCTCCCCTCATGTCGTCGATGACCGCGAGGATGACGCCCAGGTCAACCCGAACCTCACGATTGAGGGCTACGGAAGGATCGTCGACATCGCCCGTCAGGTAACCGGAGAATCCAGCGGTGAATTCGTGGCCATTCCGGCGATGGAGTGGAATACGACCTCTGCCGGCAATCACGTCAACATCTTCGGCACCGATACTCTGGCCAAGGTCGAACGAGGTCGTTTTGATCTTCTCTATGAAGACTTCTTGCCGGCCCGAGTCGCCGACGGTGAACGACCTCTTCTTCAGTTCAATCACCCCCGAACCTTTCGTCAGAACGACTCTCTTTCGGGCAATTGGGACCAGATCTACGGGGTAAACCTCCAGGAGATCACCAGCGACTCCCAGCGAAGCGTTAAGTTCAACGATTTCGGGCTCAACGATTACCCGCCCCTAAACGGCGTCATCGATAGCTGGATCGCCGGCGAAGCCATGCCCGACCCCGAAGTCGTCAGCGAGACACTCACCAATATCGAAGAGGTCACCCGACCCTACCTGCGGATGATGGAAGTCACCATCGGCCGCGGCACCCACACGTCTGAACTCCATCAC
>SKNI01000341.1 GCA_007120615.1 Myxococcales bacterium
GGAGGCCGAGAAAGCAGAGGAGATCGACCTCGACGAGCCATTTGAGTCGTTGACTCGCAAAGAGAAGCGCTTTCTGGAGCGCGGTCCCAAGAAACAGGGAAAGCGGTTTAAGGGATTTGAAGGGGTCGTGCCTTTTGTGGCTTCTCTTTATGAAGATGCCAAGACCAAGGGCGCCCGGGAGTTCGCCGGGGAGTTTATGGGAGAGTCGCCGTGCCCGTCGTGTGAGGGAAAGCGGCTCCGGCCGGAGAGTCGGGCGGTGCACTTTCGAGAGGTATCGATGGCGGCCATCAATACGATGGACGTCGAGGAGGCCCAGGCTTTTTTCAAGACTGTAGAGTTGAAGGGTAATGAGCGTTTGATCGCCGAGGAGTTGTTGTCGGAGATCCGCCGGCGGCTTCGGTTTCTTGGCGATGTAGGGCTTGGCTATCTGACGCTCAATCGAGCGGCGGGCAGCCTCTCCGGCGGCGAGAGTCAGCGGATTCGGTTGGCCAGTCAGCTCGGCAGTGAGTTGAGCGGGGTTTTATATGTGCTCGACGAGCCGAGCATCGGACTTCATCAGCGCGATCATAATCGGCTCTTGTCGACCCTCAAGGAGCTTCGCGATGAGGGCAACTCGGTCCTGGTTGTGGAACACGACCGAGAGACCATGGAGCGCGCTGACTTGATCGTCGATTTCGGACCGGGAGCCGGGCGGCTCGGTGGAGAGATCGTGGCTCAGGGTACTCCCGAGATGATCGCCCGGGCCGAAAATAGTCTGACCGGCGACTATCTCTCAGGGCGAAAGAAGCTGGAGTGGCCCGAGGAGCGTCGCGAGCTTCACGACGGAATCACCGTTCGAGGGGCCCGGCATAATAATCTAAAAGATATCGACGTTCATATCCCATCGAGGGCGTTTGTATGCGTCACCGGCGTCAGCGGAGCGGGTAAGAGTAGTCTGGTCAACGAGATCCTCTATCCTGCGATCGCCAGGCGGGTCTACTTCAAGCATCGGACTGTGGGAGACCACGACCTTCTGGAGGGTCTGGAGCGCTTTGATAAGATCATCGAGATCGATCAGAGCCCCATCGGGCGAACGCCTCGGAGCAATCCGGCGACCTATACGAAGGTCTTCGATCATATTCGGGGGTTCTTTGCGTCACTGCCGCAGGCGAAGATGTACGGGTTCACCAAGAGCCGGTTTTCGTTCAACGTAAAGGGTGGACGCTGTGAATCCTGCAAAGGAGCAGGGGTTCAGAAGGTGGAGATGAGCTTTCTCGCCGACGTATATGTGCCCTGCAATACGTGTCTGGGAAAGCGCTTCAATCCATCGACCTTGCGGGTTCTCTATCGAGGAAAGTCGATCTCCGACGTGTTGGAGATGACCATTTCTGAGGCGGCGGAACTTTTTGATAAGCATCCTAAAATTCGCCGCTATATGCAGACCCTCCTGGACGTAGGCCTGGAGTATATGAAGCTCGGTCAGCCGTCGCCGACGCTCTCCGGCGGCGAGGCTCAGCGGGTGAAGTTATCCCGGGAGTTGGCCAAGATCGCCACGGGAGACACCTTCTATATCCTCGATGAGCCCAGTACGGGCCTTCATTTCGATGATATTCGAAAGTTATTGAAGGTGGTCAATCAGCTGGTGGACGGGGGCAATACGGTGGTCATGGTGGAGCATAATATCGACATCATCGCCTGCGCCGACCATGTGATCGACCTCGGCCACGAAGGTGGATCCGAAGGTGGGCACCTGGTGGCGGTGGGCACGCCGGAAGAGGTGGCCGAGGTCGAAGACTCCTATACGGGAAGGTTTCTCAGAGAGCACTTCGAGAAGAGTTAGTTGGAGCCTCAGAAGTCACAGGCATTTATCGGGGACGCAGGCGCTTCCGGCACTCTCGACTACGCAGCTTGCGCCTTCGCCGCATTGGTCGTCTGTTTCGCAGCCTAGAAAGCTGCAGAAGTTGGAGGCCGGGTTGATGGCGGCCAGACAGATATTGGCGTCGCCGTTGTCCTGACATTCCGTGGAGGAGCAAAAGCGTCCGACGCCGACGTCGTTACCCTCATCGGTGGGGTCGGCGCAGCCCTCTGCGTCACCGCCGCCGAGCTCACGGGGGAATTCGTCCTCCGCCTCACAGGTCAACCAGCCCCGGCCGGGGCCGTAATACATCAGTCCCACGCACATCTCTTCGGGCCAGGTCAGGGCGTGGTCGTGGGGATTATCCCAGGCGCAGGTCATCCGGAAGGAGTCTCCGGCGTTGATGCTAAGCGGCGTGTCGTAGAGCTTTATCTCCGGAGAGTTTCGCAGCAGGCGACCGTCCACGGCGTGGTAGAGGAGCTCCGGTTCTTCGCCGTCTCGGAGCAACTCAAAGGTGAAGAGTACCCCGTTTTCGTGGGTGTGGCCGAGGAGCATATAGATGTCCATATCTTCATCGGCGGTGCACTCCGAGACCCGCTCGAAGTCTTCGGCGCCGGGGGGGACCTCGAAGCCGCCGTCGAGCATGGCGAAGGGGTCGGCGATGATGGGGTCGGAGTCGGTAGAGAATTCGATGTCGACGGAATCCATGACCGCCATGGGCTCGTCGGTGGTGTTGATATAATGGGATTGCAGGACGATCTGCTGGCCCTGCTGGATTCGAAGGGCGACCCCGTCGGGCATCTCGGCGTCCAGGCCTCCACCACCACCGGCGGCGGCGACGAAGCGGAAGTTTTGCATCTCAGCATCGCCACAGTCGCTGGGCTCGAAGTCATTCTGCGGGGAGCTGGCCACAAAGACGGCGGTGTGATGCCCGCCGCTCATCTGCTGGCCCCGGGTCGCGGTGAGGAGAATCTCTTCGGGGGCATGAAAGTCGAGATAACTACACAGAGTGGTGTCGGAATTGGGTGGTATGACGAGCTTCGGGCTGTAGATGCGCAGGGCCTGATTTGGATCGGGCTCCGGCCCCAGGCACTCCCGAAGGCCGGCCTCATCTTCGGCATCGCATTCCACATAATTTTCAAAGTCTTGCACGTCCTGAGTATCGGCTTCAACGTCGGCTCCGTCGAAGGGGGCGCCGCCCTCGATCCAGCGCTCAACTGCGTCCAGGCTATCCGGTCCGGGGGCAGTGGAAGTGCTCATGGGCATGGCTGCCCCGTATCCGGAGTGGCCCAGGTGGTGGGAGCCCATGGTCAATTTGGTCCATAAAAAGGAGGCGTCCACATCGCCCGGTGTGACCCGCAGCATCCCGTCACTTCGAGCGGGGCCATTGACGGGGGGAACGTTCACCAATTGGTCGTAGGCGGTCTGGGCGTCGGCGAAGGTCAACCCGGCGATCCCCGAGTCACCTCCGTGACAGGCGCTCATCGCACAGCCCGGCTCAAAGACCTGAGACTGAAGCTGCACGAAGCCGGGGACATCGCCCGAGGCGGCGTCTTCTTTTCCACAGGCTGCCAGGATGAACAAGAGCGCGAGAAGGAGTAGCAAACGTTGTGACATGGCTATTTCCCGGAGTGACCGAAGTGTTGTGGTTCACCCGCAGGATAGCACGAGTGGTAGTCGGGTCCAACAACAACGGCAGGGGGCATCGCGATCTCGATCACGATCACGATCTCGATCA
>SKNI01000510.1 GCA_007120615.1 Myxococcales bacterium
ATAATTCTGATTAGTTGACGCCGGTCCTGAGTGACGATCTCTTCGCCGTCTGCACTCGACGATGCTACGGCATCGCCTCGTTTCGACGACTTTGACCTCGTCACCCAGTCCTCGACCTCAACTAATCATCTTCACTGCGTCCATGTACTAGCGTCAAACACCGGTTAGTGAGAAGCAAATTTCCCTTCAGGCTGGCGAGTTTTACAGCAGGGCCTCAATAGCTTCGACGACTTCCGGCGCGTCGGGCTTGATGGCCGGGGCAAAGCGATATCGAACCTCCCCGTCGCGGTCGACGAGGAACTTTTCGAAGTTCCAGCTTATGCCCTCGCCGCCTCCAGGGTCGCTCTGGATCAGAAATTGATAGAGCGGGCTGCGATTGGCGCCATTGACGTCTTGTTTCTCCAGAAGGGGAAAGTCGACCCCGTAGCTCGTGGAGCAGAATTGCTGGATTTCGTCGGCCGAGCCCGGCTCCTGGCCCATAAATTGATTGGAAGGGGCGCCCAATATCTCAAACCCCTGGTCTCTGTAGCGCTCGTGCAACTCCACCAGGGTCTCATATTGCGGGGTCAGCCCACAGCGGCTGGCAACATTCACAAAGAGGGTCACTTTTCCCTTAAATGCGTCAGGGGCGAGGGGCTCGCCGTGGAGAGTCTTCAACTCGATCTGGTCAAGTGATTCCGGGGCAGAACCCTCGGGGGCCTTTCCGTACTTAACTCTCGTGAGCGCCGAGTTTGCTTTCTTCGCGAGGTCTTTTAGCACCGATGGTCTCCCGACTCGGGTGGTCAACGCAGTGGTATCAATGGAGGTGTGATTTGTATCGCTTCGATCACAGAACTGTGACGTAAACGAATCCGTTCGGCAAGCTCTTCCCGCCATAATCGCGATAATGGTGATTCTGTACCGGTTCGCCCTTACGACTCCATCTGATGAATCGCCCAGGCTGCGGTAACCAGGCCGATATGACTGAAGGCCTGGGGAAAATTTCCCAGCAATCTTCCACTCTCGGTGTCGACCTGCTCGGAGAGCAAGCCCAGGTCATTGGAGTAGGCGATGGCGTTTTCAAAGATTCGCCGCGCCTGCTGTGGTTGACCGGCAAGAGCACGGGCCTCGGCGAGCCAGAAGGTGCAGAGGAGAAAGCTGCCCTCGCCGCCGGGGAGGTTGTCATCGGAGCGGTAACGGTAGACGAGCCCTCGCTGGTCGGTCAGAGTTTTCTCGATGGCGTCGATGGTCCCCAGAACACGCGGGTCGTCGCCGGGGAGGAAGCCAACCATAGGGATGACCAGGTTGGCAGCATCGAGGGTGTCTTCTCCCAGGACCTGACGAAATGCACCCAATTCATCGCTCCAACCCTCGGTGAGGATGGTGTGGCGAATCTGCTCGCGAGTGTTTTTCCAACTGTCTACGCGATCGCTTGCATCGAGCAATTCGGCGAGGGCGATGGCCCGGTCCATGGCGACCCAACACATCAGCTTCGAATATAGATAATGCCGTGGTTCGGCGCGCACCTCCCAGATTCCCTGATCAGCGCGCTTCCAACATCGGGCGGCGGCCTCGGCGACCTCCACGAGAAATTTCTTGGTCCGGGAGTCGAGCTCCCCGAGGTAATCGCGGAGGCGATCTACGGCAGCGAGTAGCTCTCCGTAGACATCGATCTGGATCTGACCCCAGGCTTCGTTACCAACACGCACAGGCGCACTATCACACCATCCGGAGAGGTAGTTGAGCTCTCTCTCCGCCAGGTCGTGCTCTCCGGCGATACCGTAGACAATTTGCATATCTCGGCCACCCTCGATCTTGGTCAATGCGGCGTGAGCCAGAAAGTCGATGAACTTATAAGCCTCATCGGGGCAGGCGGCGACCCAGAGAGCGTCGAGAGTGAAACTGGCGTCGCGCACCCAGGTGTAACGGTAGTCCCAGTTGCGAACCCCACCGATCTCTTCGGGAAGCGATGTGGTCGGAGCGGCAACGATGGCGCCTGTGGGAAAATAGGTCAGTGCCTGAAGGACCCGACCGCTATGATGGACCTGTTCACGCCAGGGCCCATCGTAGGATTGGTGCATATTGGACCAATGCTGCCAGGCCTCGTTGGTGATGTGGAATTGGTTGCTGATTTCCTCCGCGGTCCAGACGCTGGGAAGGGGGTCTATGCTGCTGGCATATTGCAAAGAAAAGCGGTGGGTTTCACCCTCGGTCATATCAAATTGGAACCGAGACGAAATAGGATCGATGGACGAAAAGAGTTCGGAGGACAATAACCAGGTGGTCGCACCACCGCGAGCAAGGACACCGCCGTCGACGGGCAAAAAGAGGGAAGCGATCAGACCGTATTCTGGTCTCGGATGGTAGCTGAAGTCGACGAGGATCCGGCCGCGGGTACAGCGAACTTCGCGCAATAAAGCAAAGGGTGAATGAGCCCCCAGTTCATGACCATGGGGCTCGTCATTGGGGCCTGTGGCGAGGGCGTCGACGAGGATTAATTCGCCATCGGGGGTGGAGAAAGTCGTCTCCAGCGTCATTGTGCCGTCGATATAGCGACGGCTGATATCGGCGTCTGCGTTCGGGCCAATGGCCCAATGCCCACCGTTGTGGTCGAGCAACCGGGCGAAGAGGGCAGGAGAGTCAAAACGGGGCAAACAGAGCCAGTCCACGGACCCCACCTGACTGACCAATGCGGCGCCGTTACAGTCCGAGAGCAATGCGTAGCTACCGATCGGTTGATGGGAAGCTCTTCGCTCTCCGAGCGGCGCTTTGTTCTTTGTAGGCCGTAACCGGTCGTTGTCCATGGTTTTTTTAAACCTGAACACCTTGCGGATTCGACCAAACTTCCAATCTAAGTCCTTGGTCTGCGTAGCCGTAGATTACCGATTTCCAGCCGGGTCCTTCAACGCTCCCTCGGCGGTGGGATGATGTGTTCGGGTTCTGCTCGATTACGTGTACCGATGATTCAAGCTGCCCCTTTGGGTGGAGTTGTGTGAACGTCGGGAACTCCACCGCAGATGTTTGCGATATCGATTGATCGATTCGGATTACCAGTGCATCGCCGGGAGTCCGTGGGCACTCTCGGCGAGGGCTGGACGGCAATGGCAAGTAGCGAAGCGCCGATAATTTGAGCCACGGGGCCGAGCAGAAGATCACCGGCCCGCCATAACAGTGACGTAATCAAGCATACCGTCGCCTCGTCGATGAAATGAAACCTGCGCTAGACCGAAGTAATCTTCCCACCGAAATTCTTCCTCTGTTTTTATATCGGGAGAGGAGACCGGAAGATCAAAATAGCGAAGGGAATACTCGTCAAAATCCAGCTCGGACTGGGGCATCTGGAACGTGACCTGTTTTGATTGGCCCTGGGCGAAGGTGACCGTCGCCGTCCAGAATTCATCACCGAAGGCGCACTGACGTTCTCTGGTTCTGTCTTCGCATTCCTTGGCCTGGCCCAATAAGGTCTGGATCGTCTCTTCGCTTGCACCCACGAGCGCAGAAATAGTTACGAATCCCTCATAAGAGGGTGTCGGCCTGAGTAGTCCCTGGTGCTTCCTAAACCCCTGAGCATGTGGGCCAATCGTACGGC
>SKNI01000681.1 GCA_007120615.1 Myxococcales bacterium
CAGTGAAGTCCACCACGAGGGGGAGTTGGCCATCGTCATCGGCAATACACTCCGAGATGCCACCGAAGAGGAGGCCATGGCCGCCGTCTTCGGCTACACCTGCGCCTGTGACATCACCGCTCGCGATATCCAGCGCCGGGAAAAGCGCTACACCCGGGCCAAAGGCTTTGATACCTTCGCGCCGATGGGGCCTGCGATCGCTCTGGCCCCCGGTTTTATCCCCGCCCACCACGGGCTGCGCTGCGCGGTCAACGGAGAGCTCCGACAGGAGTCCTCCCTGGACGATTTTATCTTTCCCATCCCCTTTGTTCTCTCATTTATCTCCCGCATCATGACCCTTGCGCCGGGAGACGTAGTATTGACGGGGACTCCCGCCGGAGTGGGCCCGATAAAATCAGACGACACCGTCACGGTGAGGATTGACGGAATCGGCACCTTAGAAAACCCCGTTCGTCCTCGCTGAGGGCTGGTATCGACGCCTTATCTGTGGTAGCCTTTCGCCGCTTGCGCGACCGCACGCACGGGCCCTGTAATTCCCGGTCCGACGGCGGTGAAATAAACCCCGTCCCAATCCGTTATTACGGGGAGGGAAATCGAGGCGCGCGTGTTTTTACTGGCTTAATTGTTGGATGGATGTTGAATCACAACGCTTCCCATCCCCTCGGACGCACCTTTTTTTGCTGACCCGCCGACAAGGTAAGACGTATCATGGCCCACGAAGATCCGGTCCCTACCGAAGAACCCAAACCTGTAATTCCCGCCGTCTATAACGCTGAGAGCATTCAGGTGCTCGAAGGCCTGGAAGCGGTGCGAAAACGCCCCGGAATGTATATCGGTGATACCGATGACGGCTCCGGACTCCACCACATGGTCTACGAGACCGTCGATAACTCCATCGACGAAGCCCTCGCCGGCCACTGTGATAAGATCACGATCACCATCCACACCGACAACTCGGTGACGATTGAGGATAACGGTCGTGGGATCCCGGTGGACATGCACAAAAAGCAGGGTCGCTCCGCGGCAGAGGTCATCATGACCGTGCTCCACGCCGGCGGAAAGTTCGATAAGAACTCCTATAAAGTCTCCGGTGGGCTACACGGCGTCGGTGTTTCCGTCGTCAACGCCCTCTCGGAGTGGCTGGAGTTGGAGATCCATCGCGACGGCAAGGTCTGGTCTCAGCGCTACGAGCGTGGCATCCCCACCAAACCGCTGGAAGCCATCGGCAAAGCCAAGACCACCGGCACCAAGGTCACCTTCTTTCCCGACTCCGAGATCTTCCAGATCACCAAATTCTCCTTCGACGTGCTCTCTCAGCGCCTGCGAGAGTTGTCCTATCTCAACGCCGGGATTCGCATCTCCATTGAGGATGAGCGCACCAACAAGCATCACGATTTCAGCTACGAAGGAGGACTCAACTCCTTCGTCAAAGACATCAACAAGAATAAACAGCCCCTGCACGAGGAGCCGGTCTATATCCATAAGGCCGTCGAGGACGAGGGCGTCACCGTAGAAGTCTCCATGCAGTGGAACGACTCCTACAACGAGAGCATCTTCTGCTACACCAATACGATCCGGAACCGGGACGGCGGAAGCCACCTCTCCGGTCTTCGCGGTGCTCTGACCCGAACGATCAACTCCTACGGAATCTCCAACGATATCCTCAAGGAATCGCTCTCCGGCGATGACGTCCGAGAGGGATTGGCTGCGGTGCTCTCGGTAAAGATGCCGGACCCCAAATTCTCCAGTCAGACCAAAGAGAAGCTCGTCTCCAACGAGATCAAAGGGATGGTGGAGTCGGTCATCAATGAGCGCCTGGCCATCTTTTTTGAGGAGAACCCCTCGGTGGCCAAGACGATCATCAACAAGGCCATCTCCGCCTCCCGTGCCCGGGAAGCGGCCCGAAAAGCCCGCGAGATCGCCAGAAAATCGGCTTTGTCGATCAGCGCTCTTCCCGGAAAACTGGCCGATTGCCAGTCTCGGGACCCGGAGGTCAGCGAACTCTATATTGTCGAGGGTGATTCTGCCGGCGGTTCCGCCAAACAGGGCAGAAACCGAAAATTTCAGGCCATCTTGCCGCTTCGTGGAAAGATTTTGAACGTGGAGAAGGCCCGGTTTGACCGGATGCTCTCCAACAACGAGATCTCCACCATGATCTCGGCACTGGGCTGCGGAATCGGCGAAGAATATTTCGACATCGAAAAACTTCGCTATCAAAATATCATCATCATGACCGATGCCGACGTCGACGGAAGCCATATTCGAACCCTTCTGTTGACCTTCTTTTATCGCCAGATGCCCGAGCTCATCGAGCGGGGCTATCTCTATATCGCCCAGCCCCCGCTCTTCGGCATCAAGCGTGGACGCTCGATCGACTATTTCAAAGATGAAGGCTCTCTAAACGAGCGCCTCATCAGCCGGGCCAAAACCAGCATCACCCTGCGCGGAGCCGACGGAACGGAGTTGACCGCCGAGGAATTGGCCGACTTCGTCGACGATCTCCTCAAATACCGCGACCTCGCCGGGCGCATGGAGCAGCGCTTTGATCGGCGGGTCATCGAAGAGGCCGTCCACGCCGAATTGAAAGTCGAGGACCTGGCCGACTCCGAACGCCTCCTGGCCAGGTCTCAGGAATTGGCCGAGCGCCTTCGCCAAACCCACACCACCGTGCCCTGGCGAGTGCCGGAGATCGTCGAAGATCCCGAGGTCGACGACTTCTACATCGCCCACTGGACCAGTCGAGTCGCCGGAACCTCGGTGACCACCCGGATCACTCGCACCCTTTTAGGGAGCTACGACTACCGCGAATTGCTCCGAATCTGGCGTCGATTCCAAGAACTCGGTGACCACGTGATCGTCGACGACGGCAAGACTCAGGAGCGCTACGAGTCCCTCTTTCAGGTACTCGGGCGGGTCCTCGATGCCGGCCGAAAAGGCCAGAGCATTCAGCGCTATAAAGGTCTCGGTGAGATGAACCCCGACCAGCTCTGGGACACCACCATGGACCCCGATACCCGGACCCTTCTTCAGGTTCGCATCGAGGACGCCGTAGAGACCGACAATCTTTTCACCGTCCTTATGGGCGATCAGGTCGAGCCGCGTCGCGAGTTCATCGAAACGCACGCCCTGGACGTGCGAAATCTCGATATCTGAGATTCTCAGGGAGACTTCATGTCCAGGATTCAACTGATCAGCGGGCCCGCCGTGGAGGAGTCCTTTCAGGACGCCGACGTGCGGCGGGTCTTTCATTACCAACTCAACCCCGCCACCATCGGGGTTTTATTGCTCGTGGGCCTCTTCTTCTTCATCGGCGCCGGAGTCCTGTGGTTTGGGCCTGGCCTCGGCGGCGGTTATACCGTCGGCTTTGTCCTGGCCATCATCATGGGGATGTCCTTTTTCTCGATGGCCTCCTTCTGGGAGAATTTTCGTCAGAAACATTTCATCGCCGTCTCCGATGATTATTTCTTTGTAGGACATAAAGAGCAGGCGTGGCGCATCCACTGGTCGCTTGTGGACCGGGACAGCCCTGGGGCTTTGAGATGGGAACGCCTTAAGAGACTGGTTCCCC
>SKNI01000179.1 GCA_007120615.1 Myxococcales bacterium
GCTTATTCTTTGTTTTCTTCTTCTTTCTCGCCGCTGTCATAGCCGCTCTCGAAATTCCAGAAATCCCTGCAAGATATGGCAGGCCGCCACCTGATCGATCGCTTCTTTTCGCCGACTTCGTGAGAGATCGGCCTCGATCAACATTCGATCCGCAGCCGTAGTCGTCAATCGCTCATCCCACTGGTGGATCTCAATCTCCACCCCCCGTCGAGCCATCTCTTTTCGCACAAAGGACATGAATTTTTCGACCCGCTCCACCGCCCGCCCCTCACGACCCTGCATGTCGAGAGGCCACCCCACCACTACGGCCGGTGATTTATGCTCCATCATCAGGTCGACGAGTCGCCGGGCTGCCTTACCCCGGTCTCGAGCGTCCACCGTCTCCAGGGGCATTGCCATCCCGCCGGGCGCCGATGCCGCCACTCCGATTCTACGGGTCCCCACATCGAGTGCTAAAAATCGTCCTTCCATCGTCACATTCGCCTCATTTCTGGATCGCCAATTCTTCGACGACAGGGAACCTCTTCAAATTTTTCTTTCCGGGTATAACATTCTCGCCCCACTACTGCAGCCCGCCGGGAATACGGTGGCATTCTCGGCGAGGACCGGGCGGCGATGGCAAGGCGCGCTGACGAGGTGATGCCGTAGCATCGTCGAGGAAGCGCAACGCAGTCAGCGTCGTCCAGCACCGTCGAGAGTGATGACGTATTCCCGAAGGGCTGCACTACATGTTAGAACAATGTGGGTAATCCAGACCAGTCGCTCCGACGTCACCTAGCCGGTTTACTTGATGTATAATTTTTTGGCCCACTTCATCGTCGATCACCGCCGCCTCGTGCTGGCCGTTCTCGGTGCATTTTTCGTCCTCTGCCTCTTCTTCGCTCCCAGAGTGGAGTTTAATTTTACCCCCCAGCAGATCTTCGAGTCCACCGACGACGCCAGCGATTACCGGGAGGTCTTTGCAGAACGCTTCGGGCGAGAAGATAATTTGATCACGATCTTGATTGGTGGCGAGGATGTTCTCACCCCGGAGACCCTCGCTCCGATCCGGGATTTGACCTACGAGTTGCGCTTTACCGACTCCATCGTCGACGCTCAATCGGTGGCCACCATGGCCATCCCCAGACCGGACAGCCTGAGCGCCGATCCCCACCTTGGGGATCTGATACGCGATGCCGGATCCGATGGTCTCGACCGTCCCGTGCGAGGGCCGAAGGTCTCGGAACCTGATGCCTCCGCGCTGGCCGAATATGTGGTGACCGAACCCATGATCGTCGATCGGCTGGTCAGCCGGGACCGCTCCACAGCCCTGGTCGTCGCCTGGATCGACCCCGATATCCAGGACATCACCGACCTCAAGGAGATCACCGAGGCCATTGAAGCCGCGGTGGCTCATTATGAATTCCCCGACGGCGTCACCGTGGAGCTTCGCGGAATTCCGCCATTGCGGGTAGAGATTGTCGACAGCCTGCGCGGTGAACAGCTCTTCTTTATCCCGGTCACGGCGTTCATCTTCTTTTTGATCCTCCTCTTCCTATTTCGACGCCCCAGCGGAGTTCTTCTTCCCCTGGGGACGGTTGTTATCGCCCTGGTCGCAACCCTGGCCCTTCTGGTGGTGACCGGCTCCAATATCAACATCATCAACAACGTATTGCCCACGCTGATCTTCGTCATCGGGATCTCCGACAGCATCCACATGATCACCCGACAGACCGAGGAGGTGGAGGTCGGAAAGTCTCATGATGAGGCGGTACGGGCGATGATTCGCCACACCGGGGCAGCCTGTTTGTTGACCACCAGCACCACGGCCGTGGGTTTCTTGAGCCTGATGGCAGCAGACACCTCGATTCTTCGCGCCTTCGGTTGGCAGGCCGCCGCCGGGGTGATGTTTGCCTATATGGCGACTCTCTTCTTTCTCTCCGCAAGCCTCACCTATATGCGTCCGGCCCGCCGAGGGGCTGCCAACGCCAGCCGCGAGAATCCCGCGATTTTGGAACGAGGCCTGATGGCCTTTGGCAACCTGATCCTCAAACGGCCCTGGACGGTGGTCACCCTGGGAATCCTTCTGGCCGGCGCCATTGCCTACCAGGGCACCCGGGTTGTGGTAGACACCACCATCCTGGAGCTATTCGGAGACGATCACCCCACGGCCATCGCCACCCGCACTATCGAGCAGAATCTGGGCGGAATTCTCCCCATGGAGATAAGCCTGGAGGCCGAGGAGTTCGACCGCTTTAAAGACCCCGAACTCTACGCCCGCATCGCCGAATTGCAGCACTTTGCTTCCGAGCAAGACCACGTTCTCTCCACCGAAAGCTACGTCAATTATCTGCAGGCCGCCCGGGTTGCCATCACCGGCGACTTCGACCAGCGCCAGTCCCTGCCGGAAAACCTCAATCAGATCGAACAATTGCTGCTCTTGATATCCGACGCTCCCGACAGCCGAAGCGGCATCGCCAATTTCGTCACCGGCGATTTTCGAAACGCCCGCGTCCTCATCCGGGTCGAGGACTCCGGGGCCAACTCCGCCCTCGCCCTGGCCGATGATCTAGATGTGAAGATCGATGAACTCTTCGGCGAATACGACGATATTACCGTCCGCATTACCGGCGACGCCTGTGTGGCATCGCTGGCTCTGGACTCCTTTATCCGAGACCTCCTGGTGAGCCTCTTTTTGGCGATCGTCATCATCTTCGTTTTGATGACCATCGTTTTTCGCTCTCTAAAAATCGGGATCATCAGCCTCCTCCCCAATTGCCTGCCTCTACTGATTACCTACGGTTATATGGGCATGGCCGGCATCCCGTTGAACACCACTACCATCATCGTCTTCGCCATCAGCCTGGGAATCGCCGTAGACGACGCCATCCACTTCTTCGCCCGCTTCGTCGAAGAGAGGGCTCGCCAGCCGGACCTCAAAACTGCCATCCTTCAGACCTATTTCGGCGCCGGTCGCGCCATATTGCTGACCAGTATTCTCTTGATCTTGGGACTCTCGGTTTTGGTGTTCAGCCAATTCATTCCCACCCAGCAATTCGGACTCCTTACGGCCATCACCATCGCCAGCGCCGTACTCGCCGATTTGGTGATCCTTCCCGCCCTGCTCTATTTGGTCTATTCGCGGTTTCCCGGCAACGTTCGAACGGCGCCGCTTCAGCCCGAAGAAGTCGATGCAGAAGCCTGAGAAGCTGCCACCACCCACACCTTCATTCTCGCCCCCCGAGACCTCACAGGGCGGGGGTCAGGTCCAAAAATTTGACCCCCGAGACCTTACGAGGCGACCATTCTACGCCACATGACGAGCCCACAGGGCTCAATCTCGAGCGTGGAGCGCAAAAAATCGACCCCGGAGGCCTCGACTCGAAGCACAAAATGCTCTTCTCCGAGCCCTCGGGGGTATATGGCCCTTCATTTTGCGCGAAAAATTAACCCCTGAGACCTCAAACTTTTCGATTCTGCGCGAGAAATTAACCCCTGAGACCTCAAATTTTTCGATTCTGCGCGAGAATTGAGGCCTCAGGGGTAAAATTTTGGGGATACCCCCCCTGTTTTGATGCCATTTTAGA
>SKNI01000695.1 GCA_007120615.1 Myxococcales bacterium
ACCGATAATTGCGTAGTCGGGATCGAGCCCAATCGCCCCCAGATCGACGAATATCTGGAGCGCTGCCTGATGCTTGTGACCGCGTTGAACCCGGTCATCGGCTACGACAAGGCCGCCGAGGTCGCCAAAAAAGCCTACAAAGAAGAAAAGACCCTTCGTCAGGCCATCGTGGAACTCGGATATCTCAGCGGTGAAGAGTTCGACCAGGCCATCAAGCCTGCCGATATGACCTCCCCGGATCCCGCTCCCTCGAAGTGAATTCATGACTCAGGAGCCCATGAAAAGACCGTCTCCACAACTGGTCCTCTCGGCCTATATGCAGGGAATCTTTCCCATGGCCCATCCCGAGGAGGAGAACCGGATCTACTGGTACGCTCCCGATCCTCGAGGGATCATCCCTCTTGATGATTTCCACGTGCCCCGGCGCCTGGAACAGACGGTCAAGAAGGGCCCCTATGAAATCGCGATCAATCGAAATTTCAAGGGGGTCATCGAGGCCTGCGCGGCGCCCCGCGAAACCCAGAGTGAGACCTGGATCTCGAGCGGGCTGGCCGAAGTTTTTACGCAATTATATCACCTCGGATTCGCCCATACCGTGGAGGCATGGCACGACGAAAAGCTCGTCGGCGGTCTCTACGGCGTGGCCATCGGTGGATTTTTTGCCGGGGAGTCGATGTTTCATCGAAAACGGGATGCTTCCAAGATCTGTCTGGTCCATCTGGTGCGACGACTCCGCAAACGAGGCTTTACCCTTTTGGATATTCAGTTTACCACAGATCATCTGGAGCAATTTGGCGCCACCGAAATCCCCCGCGAAGAGTACGAGCGCCGTCTGGCGCGGGCCGTGGAGGTGGATACGACCTTCGTCGATCCCCGGTGACTTGCTTCTCGAGACTCGTGCTTAGCTTGTGGCCGCATCGGACACGGAAATAAGGCTCGTGGGAAATGTCGACCTTGTCGCCACTCCTCGATTGACCTACAACCGTTCGCCGTACCCCCCCGCGATACTCTCAATCATTGACTTTTCTGCAGGATACCCCCTTATGGACGACGAAAAACCGATTCGAAATCTAATCATCACCCAGGGCGACATGACCCTTCTTCCCCTGGATGACGGGGCTCTGGTGAATCCGTCGAATACGGGCTTGATTCTGGGCAGCGGCGTCAGCGGCGCCATCGCACGACGGGGTGGCCCCTATATGCAACAAACCCTGCATATGGCCCGCAGCCAACTTCGCAAGAACCGTCTTGACCCGGGAAAAGCGATCGACACCGAGCCCGGTCAACTCAATTGCAAGCGATTGATCCACGTCTCCATTGTGGGGGCCAAAAAGATCAACGACCGATTGATCTCCAATGCCATCTTAAACGCCTACGATCTGGCCGATGAGTTGAAGCTAAGCCAACTGGCCTTCCCCGCCGTCGGTGTGGGCGCAGCCGGATTTCCCCTACCTCGCTTTCTGGAGATCTTCTGGAAGATCACCGCCCAGGAATTGCCCCGTCTCAATCACGTACACCAGGTGTTCTTATGCCTCTATGAAGGCGAAGAATTTCAGGCGGCCTGCAATTTCGCCGACGAACATGCCAGCGAGTTTCCCAAGAATATCAAGATCGAGATCAGCGAGTCCGGCTTCACAAGCGGTGTTTTCGGCTGATGAGGGCAAACGTTACGGCTACGGGACAGGGCAAATTGATCGTCTTCGGAGAGCACGCCGTGGTCTACGGCCGCCCTGCCGTGGCCTGCAGTCTTCCCACGGGAGCCCGGGCGACTCTGCAGCGAGCCGCCACTCCCCGGTGGGTCATCGAGCATCCAGGCGGGCTGATCGATGCCAACGCCGACGCCGACATTCTCAAAGCGGGAAACCTCCTGCTCGAGCCATTTGGTCTTTGCGCCGACGAACTCGACATTCGAATCGAGATGTCCATCCCCCTGGGAGCCGGCCTTGGCAGTTCCGCTGCCATGGCCGTAGCCGTGGCCCGGGGAGCCGCGCGTCTGCTCGACCTCAACGAAGCCGACACCGAGCAGAGAGTATCGCGAGCCGTAATCGCCTCGGAGAGTGTCTTTCACGGCAAAGCCTCGGGGATCGATCAACAGGCCGCCATGGGCAGTGGTTTTTTTACCTTTCGCAAAACCGACAGCGGCCCGGTCGTCGACCCCCTGAAGGTCGACGCTCATCGCTGGGTGGTGGCCCGGGTGGCTCCGTCCAAATCGACCGCTGCCATGGTGCAGTCCGTGGCTGACCGCCGCGAGCGCCTTCCTGAAGTAACGGAGTCGCTCTTCGATGATTTCGCTCATACCTCCGAGATGGGCGCCCGGGCTTTGACCGCAGGAGCCTGGGACGTGGTCGGTGAGTTGATGAATGTCAATCAGGGACTCCTCGAGGCCATCGGCGTCTCCACGCCGGAGCTGGAGGCAGCTTGCACCGCCGCCAATCAGTCGGGAGCTCTGGGAGCCAAGATCACCGGAGCCGGCGGCGGCGGCTGTATTCTAGCCCTGGCTCAGGACGACGACGACCGCCTCGTAGACGCCCTCGGCGAATACGGAGACGTCTTTGAATTCACCCTTGCAGGCAGGAACTCCACCACATGAAAGCCACCGCCATCGCCCACCCCAATATCGCACTGGTCAAATATTGGGGAAAACGAGATGAAGCCCTGAATCTTCCGGCCGCCGGGAGTCTCTCGCTCACCCTGGCCGGCCTCTCCACGACCACTACCGTCGCCTTTGACGAATCTCTCAAGACTGACCGGGTCATCCTCGACGGACGAGAATTGGCGGAGGGCCGGCCCCGACAACGAGTCAGCGACTTTTTGAATCTGGTGCGCGCCGAAGCCGACCTCACCGCTGGAGCGCTGGTGGAGACCTCCAACGACTTCCCCACCGCCGCCGGGCTGGCCTCCTCGGCTTCGGGATTCGCAGCATTGGCGCTGGCCTCCACGGCTGCCGCGGGCCTGGACTGGAGCCAGTCGAAACTCTCCGTGCTGGCCAGACGGGGATCGGGGTCGGCGGCGCGAAGTCTCTTTGAGGGATTTGCTCAGATGAACGTCGGCAAAAGAGAAGACGGAAAAGACGCCCATGCCGTCGCCGTCGCTCCCGCCGATCACTGGGACCTTCGTTGTTTCATCGCCCTGACCACCACCGGCGAAAAAGACGTGGGCTCCACCGAGGGCATGAAGCGCACCCAGAAGACCTCGCCACTTTTTCAGCCCTGGATCGACACCGTCGACCACGATCTGAGCGAGGCCCGCGAAGCCATTCTTTCGCGAGACTTCACCCGACTGACCACCGTCGCCGAGCGGAGTTGTCTTCGAATGCACGCCACCGCCATCGGCGCGGATCCGGGGATCATCTATTGGAATCCCACCTCTCTTGCCGTGGTTCATCGTGTTCGACAGGCTCGGGCACAGGGACTTCCGGTCTTTTTCACCATCGACGCCGGCCCCCATATCAAGACCTTCTGCCCGGCCGATGCGGCCGACGATCTTCGGACACTTCTGGAGTCCATCGAGGGAGTACAGGAGATCGTCGCCGCGCGACCGGGTCCGGGGGCTTCGCTTCAA
>SKNI01000730.1 GCA_007120615.1 Myxococcales bacterium
GCACATGGCATTGGGTGCACTGCGCTTCGGTGGGATGTCGGATGATATGTTGGGCGATCCCCTCCCCATCGATGGGCATCTGTCGGTGGGCCGATCCGGGCCCATGACAACTCTCACATCCTACCTCGGTCAGATCCTTTTCAAATACTCGTCCATCGAGCTCCGCCTGGTAGACCAGCTTTCCAAGAACACTGCCTCCAGGCTCTTCCCAACCCACCACGTGGCACCCGATGCAATTCTGGTCATACTCCTTGTCGCGCTCCTCAAGCGTGGCCACCGCTGAACTATGGGCGGTGCCTTCCCAGAAGTTATGAGCCTCCAGATGACAGCTGGTACACTCGGGAGTGCCGATATAAAACGGCTCTCCCTCCGCCACCGGGATGACCTCGCGTTCCAGATCCTGATTCAGCTCTCGAAGACTCCGATTATAAGCGACCCGACGCTCGCGAAGTTCCTCATCGAGCCGATATCCGGGCTCCATTGCGATAGCATCATAGAGAAAAGCCCGGCTGTCTTCGGGGATCTCGATCCCTTCTCTCTCCAATTCGTCTCGGCGCTCCTGTAGCCCTTCGAGGCGCTCCGTTAAGCGCTGAGTCATCGGGTTCTCCTGTCCTTCCGTGCGGACTTCGAGGACCCTGAGATCTCTCTCCACATGCTCGATCTGGCTGCGGAGCCCGTCGCGCTGCTCCGCGATACCACTTCGTCCGTCGACGAACCTCCCCTCAAAGCCGGGGCCGTATAATTTCAACCGCCCCACATACCGTCCCTGATCTCGAGCCTCGAGCATAAACCCCTGACCTACCTCCTCGGGCTGCGTCCGCAGACGGGGGTCATGACCGACGACGACAAAATCCAATCGTGAGACCGCCTCCATCAACTCGGTGGCTCGCTCCACACTGCCCTGATAGACCAGAATCGACACCGCCCCGTCGTCTACTTCGGCGAGTGCTGCCTCAATGGCGCTGCGGTCATCGCTGGCGCTTACACCGTCGATCCCGTCATAGAGTCCCGGGTCGCCGGCCCCCACAAACGCCACATCGACCCCATCGATCTCTCGCAACTCCACTGCCTGCAGGGCCTCCCCATCGAAGCTGAGATTGGCGCTCAACGGCGTCATCTGGGCCTCCTCCATCATCTCCAGATAAAAAGGGACCCCCAGACTCAAGTCCCGATCCCCGGGGACCGAGAAGAGCGTCCCCATGCTGCGATGAGCGGCGGCGAGCACTCCGGCTTTGGCGCGCTCCTGGGGGTGGAGGTGTTCTTCGAGGTGGGGATGCTCAAAGAGCCAGTCTCCGGCATCGATAAATACCGCCTCGTCATGCAGCCCCCGGGCATCTTTGACAAAAGCCGTGATCCGATCGATGCCGCCAAGCATGACATCTGCCGTACATCCACAGGGCTCGGTATAGCCTTTTAAGCCCGCCGTAAAATAGACCGCCGGCGCAGGAGGACCCATATCGAAGGGCTCCACCGGATCGACCCCGTACATCTCATCATAGATGCTGGCCTGCTCTTCTTCGGCTCCCTCCGACTCTTTTTCCGTATCAACTTCGTCTGGGTCCAGTTCGGGTCGATCGCGATCGCAACCCACCATCCAGAGGACCACCACAAATGCGACCAGAAAACCCAACGCTCTCGGCGTACTCGACATCAACTCTCCAAAAATCGCGACAGGTTTCTGCGCTCCCAGATCATCGCTTCTTCATACCGAGGGAACATCTCCTCCATCTCGCGAAACTCCGGAGGATGAACGATTCGCCGAGACGATTTCTTCTTCGGAGGAAAGAGCGCATGGAGCAATTCGTGGTACACGATAAACTCCACAAAAAAGTCCGGCACCCAGCTCTGATCCAGGGCCGGGTGCATGCGGATCAACTTGCGGTCAAAATCATAGCTCCCGAACCGAATCGTTCGGCTCCCCTTTCCGTAGCGACCCCAGGTAATGACCACATCCTGGAGCACCTCGAGCTTCATCTCGGCTCGCCATTTATCCAACATCGCCTGAAGGTCATGATGTTCCCCCTGGGCCTCTAATTTTTCGGGGTCTACGTCATAAGAGATCGAATCCCGGTGGTTGGCGATATAGTCTTTCAGCCTCTGACGGGAGCCGTCGTCCTCCTGATTCTTCCCCGAGGCCAGGTTCGCAAGAGCATCCACCACGGCGTCGCTGCAGCCGACGAACATATGGTGCACCCGCAGTCGAAACCGCTTGCGCCGATGCTTGGCGCTGACCATCCGTCTTCGATTGTCGGTCAACACCAGATCGACGTTGCCCAGCCTCTCTTGAAGGGCTTCGTGTAGCTTCTGAATCTCGGGAAGCGAAAGCCCCAGATCCGTAGGCAACTCCGATAGAAACAGACGTCCCCCGCCCCGGGACGTGGCGCTCTTTTCCGCCTCCTTATCTGCCCATGTCCAGAAATCCTGTTGCTTCATGATGTCTCGAGGGCATCCAATTCCTTCAGGCTATCCTGAAGAGTCGTCTTCTCACCTTCGTAGGCCGCCAACTTCTCCCGGTCTTTCGCCACGATATGCTCGGGAGCGTTGGCCACGAATTTCTCATTGCTCAATTTCTTGGCGATAAATTCGATATCCTCATGGACCCGTTCCAGCTCCTTTTCGATCCGTGCTCGTTCCTCGGCGATATCGATAAGGCCGGCCAGGGGAATGCGAATTTCAACCCCGGCGGCCACCGCCGCCGCTGCGGCACCCAGCTGGGAGAGCTTCTCTTCGTCGACCACCGAGACCACCTCGACCTTGGCCAATCGCTCGATATAGCTGGCCCCGACCTCGATCGCCCGTCGGGCTTTCTCGTCGCCGGGCACAAAGAAGACCTCATCGATGACCACGCCCGGCTTAACATTGGTCTCACCGCGGATCCCTCGAATCGCCGTGATCAATTCGATCAGAATCTCCATCGAATCGCGGGCCTCATTCATCTCCAATTGCGGGCGTCCCACGGGCCAATTGGCCACCATAATACTCTTCGGAGCGTCTTCGCCTCGGGGCAGCGCCTGCCAGATATCCTCGGTCACATAGGGGGTGATCGGATGGAGCAGCCTCAGGACGGTCTCCAATACATAAAGAAGCGTTCCCTGGGTCGCCTGACGGGCCGGCGCGTTTTCGGCGCTCTCGTCGTAGAGTGTGGGCTTGGTCAATTCGATATACCAGTCGCAGAATTCATGCCACGTAAAGTGGTAGAGCTTCTGGGAGACATCGTTGAATCGAAATTCCTCCATCGCCGTGGTGACCTCTTCTACGGTGTCGTCGAGGCGGGCTAAAATCCACTGATCGGCGGTGGAGAGCTCGGAGAGGTCAAAGGGTCGACTCCCCTCCACGCCCCAGGCGTTGGAGTAGGTTTCATAGGGCGGAGCTTCGAAGTCTTCCAGATTCATCAGAGCGAATTTCGATGCATTCCACAATTTATTGAGAAACGATCGATACCCCTCGATGCGCTTGATATCCAATTTGATATCTCGGCCCTGGGCGGCGTAGATCGCAAGGGTAAAGCGAAGGGCATCGGCGCCCTGGGCCTCCACCCCTTCGGGGTATTGCTTGAGCAA
>SKNI01000235.1 GCA_007120615.1 Myxococcales bacterium
CGATTGGACTTGCGATTGGACTTGCGCCGATTGGAGCGACCCTTGTTGGACTTTCGCCGGCTAGATCGCTTTTTTGAGTTTCGACGACCGGATTTCTTCTTATCGTCCTGGTTGGAGTCTTCGCCGTCCTTTTCTTTGGACTGGTCTCGATTCCGGGAGCGGTTGCGATTTCGCGAGCGCCTCTTCGACGAGCTTTTCTTTGAAGAGCGACCCTTGCTCTTGGAGTTCTTACTCTTCGAGCCGCCAGATCCACCGCGACTGCGTCGGCGCTTCTGATTTTTCCCGGACCCACCACGACTGCGTCGGCGCCTGGGAGTGGACTTCTTTCCCCCCTCTTCACTGCCTCTACTTCGGCGACGGCGACGACGGTTCGAATCCTCGGACTGCTCGTCGGAGGTACCCTGATTCGCTTCTTCGGTCATTCTTTCCTCGGTCTTTATCCTCGACGGCGGATCGCTTTTCGATCCCTTGCACGCGGTCCCCTTTCGGTATCGAAAGCACCCGCGATCAGCGCTCAGCCACGGGTAGAAATTCTTCTACTCCACCGTGTTCCTCGCCTGCTTCGCCGCCCTTGTCTACATCAATTCGTATCCCGGTTATCTGTACCGGACTTCATTTCCCGGACGTGTGGCCTATTCCTCCAGCCACATCGATTGCCGGTCTTCCACCGATCCCGCTACGGCAGGTCTCGCCGAAATCGCTCTATTTTGTCTGTTTGGAAAGTGCGAGGGCGTCTTGACTTCACGCTCATTGCGTCTTCTCAACCACGCTGCGTACGCACACCTTATATAATTCATACCGCAAACCAGATCACTGCGCAACTACCCACCGACGAAGGAGATCTTTGTTATTTTTCACAATCGGCGACCCTGTAGCATATTGCTTCTCTTGGTTCTTGGAATTTGGTTTCTCCTCAATTAGCGTTAGAGTATCCTCTGTTTACCACTACCTTGGTTCAAGGCTTCGATGTCATATGCCGTAAAAATCCGCCGGGGGCTTCCGCTCGTTCTGACCGCTGCCCTCTTTATTTGTGGGGGCTGCAATCTGGCGATCGACGTCGAGAACCATCCTTATCCCCAGCCCGTTGTTGAGCCCCCCGAAGAGGACGCCGGCACGATAGTTGACGCGGAGACCGACACCGTTGACGCTTCACCACCGACGAAGGGTCCGGTTCTGTTGATTACAGAGCTGATGATTCGACCATCCACTCCGCCCGGTGAATCTCGGGAGTTGGGCGAATATATCGAGATCTATAACGCCGGCGATGAGCCCATCGATCCCCGGGACCTGGTGATCGAATTATTAGAGACCAATGATCGGATCTACGTCGATCGTCTCATCAGCAGCCCCGAAGAGGAAGCGGTGGTCACCGGCCTTCGTCCTATTGACCCGGGAGGCTATTTCATCTTTCTGCGTCAAGATGATCCCTATTACGAAATCACCGCCTCCCTCGAGGAGGGCACCTACTACGAATACGGTCGGTGGCATCGATCCATTCCCCTGTCCAACTTCTCCCGAACCCTTCGCCTGCTGGAGATCCGCGGGGAATTTCAATTTCATATTCATCACGAAGTGGGCTGGCGCCAGGGCTATCTCGCCGATCTCGATGAGATCTCCCAGACCCGCCTCGATATTCGCGAAAATATCGCCTTCGGACTTCGTCCCGATGTCACCGACTCCGTCAAAGCCGCCGATCCCAACAACTGGTGTTATCATCTTCAGCGATTTAGCGACGGCCCCCTTCTGGGCTCCCCGGGCCGTCGTACTCCCGACACCTGCCTGTGACACTACTCCGTCTTCATGGACTCCTGAATTCGCTCTACCACCTTCGAATACGAGGTATTCTGTACGACCTGGGACATCAGATCGGTATACTTCTCCACCAGATCCGTGCGTCCCTCCTTGCGATAATGCTGTAAAATCTCATGCAATCGCAGATAGGTCCGCTCGCTGTTGACGAAATACTCCGTCGCATCGACGGTGGCCTGAATCCCGGCCCGACTCACCGACGGCTGTTTGGTCTGAAAGACAAACTCCCGCTCCTCGCTGTTGACGATGCCCACGGTCGCCTGGGCCTCGGCCTTGGTCGATATGTCGGCTCCCTCACTGCTGATGAGGCCCTGGATTGAAAATTGCGAAAACCGGATCGTCTCCAACGACGGGTAATCTTCGGCCAGATATCCCCGCAGGGCATCAAAGACGGCATCGATCGTTCCGACCCCTTCGCCGTTGACCTCTACCGACTCTCCGTTGGCATCCTTCATCTGGCAGACGATCCGAGATTTATCCTCGTCGAGTCGTTCCTCCAGGGTATATCGCTCCACGACCAATTCCAGATAATCCTCCTGTAGAATCTCTTTCATCAAACTCAGCATCTTGTCTTGTTCCAGTACCATGCTCTTCTCCTGTTGTGGGGGGCTATGCGCTGATTCGGTTGGGTATGACTTTCGAAAACTATCTGTGTTAGGTTAGACTGATTATAACGGACACCTTGGTTTGCCGTCTTCTTACGGGCCTATGATGGAATCCTCTTCGAATCGAAAACCAGTCGTTCGAGAATCATCGACGTATCTCACCGATTCGGAAGCCGCGTCCATCTGTACGATGTTTGGCGACGGACTGGAAAGCGGAATGAGCTTTTCAAGAATCGTCGACATGCTCGAGCGCCAGGGTTATGAGAAAAAGATCATCCGTCGCCTCCGCCATTCCCTCCTCGAAGAAGGGGATATGTTGGGAGAGGCTTTTGCTCGCTACGGATTTCTGGACACCACTGCCCGAAAGTTGATCTATGTATCCGAGCAACAGGGCAAATTGCCGGAGACTTTTAAGAGCCTGGCCAAGGCCTATGAAAAGAGTCATAACAGGAGAAAAAAGCTGGTCATGTCCTTCGTAGAGCCCTGCATCCTTATCATGATCGGCCTGATTTTGGCTCGCAATATCTTCGGTGCCGATCTGGAATCGATGTTGGAATCGGGAGGCATCGGTGACGTCGTTACCAACTTTTTGCCGATCTTTATTCAATCGGCAATTCAGGCTGGAATCTTCGGATGCATCGCTTTTTTTACGGCGATGGTGTTTTTGAATCTTCCCGTCGATCTGGGCCTGCGCAGCACCGCCCATCGTCTGTGGCTGGCCCTGCCGCTTGGACCTATCAATAATGCTTCCCGACTCTTCTCCTTTTCCGCATTTTGTCAGTATACTCAGCAATCCATCACCAGCGGTCTCACCGTCCATCGAGCTCTGGCTCTTGCCGCTGAGGCTTCTAATAACCCGAAAATCGAGTCCCGCATTCCCGTGGCCCAGCGGGCCATCGAAGAGGGGCGAACTCTGGCTGCGGCCCTCTACGAAGCCGACGCCCTCCCCAACGAGATCGTCGAATATATCGATATCGGTGAGGAGGCCGGTCGTCTCGAAGAGCGCTTAGCAGAACTGGCCAGCCGTTTTGACGAGCGCGCCAACGAGGCCTTCGAAAACAGTATGAAGGCCTTCGTCTATATTATGCGCTTTGTCATCATCATCGTCGTATTACTGGGTCTGATGTTTTC
>SKNI01000409.1 GCA_007120615.1 Myxococcales bacterium
CAACGACGCCCTTCACGGCAATCTGGCGGAGAAGACCTATATCCAGCCCGGCAGCTTCATCATGGACGCCGAGGTGGCTCGGACCAATACGATCCGCGGCGGCACAGCTTATTTGAAGATCGCCGAAGGGTGCTCGAGGTCGTGCAGCTTCTGTATCATCCCCACGATTCGGGGCAAGCAATCGAGCCGCACCATCGATGATGTGGTTGCGGAAGCCCGAAAGCTCGGCCGCTCCGGCGTCAAAGAGATCATTCTGGTCGCTCAGGATATGACGAGCTACGGCATCGATCTGGACCCCAAGAATAACCGCAATTACCTGGAGCGCCTGCTTTTGCGACTGGAAGAAGAAGCCGTCGAGATCGACTGGGTCCGCCTGCTCTATATGTATCCCTGGAACTTCACCGACGAATTGGTCGACCTCTTTCAAAACGCCGACCGCCTGGTCCCTTATGTGGATATGCCGCTGCAGCATATCAACCGCAGAATTCTGAAGTCGATGAAGCGAAATATCCAGCGCGACAAGCAGTGGAAGCTCATCGAGCGACTCCGCGGGATCGACGACCTGGTGTTGAGGACCAGCCTCATCGCCGGATATCCCGGAGAGACCGACGAGGAGTTTCAGGAGCTCTACGATTGGGTCAAGCATGTGGAATTCGACCGGGTCGGCGTCTTTGTCTACAGCCCCGAGAAGGGCACGCCGGCAGCGGAGATGGAAAATCAGGTCGAAGAGCACGTCAAAGTGGAGCGTCGAAATGCCCTGATGGCCCTTCAGCAGGAGATCAGCGAGCGCAAAAATCAGGAGTGGGTGGGCATCACTACCGACGTGCTCGTCGACGGCGTCTCCGAGGAACATGAATTTGTTCTGGAGGGCCGCCACTACGGACAGGCTCCCGATATCGACGGGGTCGTCTATTTGAGTTTTGATTATGGTGGCGACCTTCCCACACCAGGAGACCTGGTGGAGGTGGAGATTCAGCAGGCCACCGCCTATGACCTGGTGGGCGCCGTCATCCCCAAAGATCCACTGGGGCTAGGTGCCGGCCAATTGGACTTATCGCCCAAAAACCCGACCACAAACCAGAGAGAGAATCCATGAAAGAGATCAACGTTCAGGACTTTGTAGAGAAATTAGATGACGAAGATGTGCGCCTCATCGACGTGCGCGAAGAAGAGGAGTACCAGGAGGTTCACGTCAAAGGCGCGGAGCTTTTCCCCCTGTCCAAGATTCGAGAGGGAGAGCTCCCAGAAGAGGACGACCGACATACTTTTGTGATCTGCCGCTCCGGGGCGCGAAGTGCGGCGGCCTGTGAGATCTTCGAGAACGCCGGGTTTCGAGAGTGCACCAACGTCGCCGGTGGGACGATGGGCGCGGTGGAAGCCGGCGAAGAGTATGTAGAGTAGACTTTGCGAGTCTGAGAAATAAAAAGGGCCGCCCTTATCGAATTCGATAAAGGCGGCCCTTTTTCGTTTACGTATTACCGAGAACTTATCACTCAGGGATATGCTCGCCCTGAGGCCAAGAGATCATCGTAGGGAGTGATACCTCACCGGAGTGGGCGATGCCGAGACGACCCTGGGTGGTGCGACCCCAGCAGTAGATTCGACCGTTGTCGCCAATAGCGCAGGTATGCTCGGCGCCGGCTTCGATATCGGCCACGCCGATGTCCAGCCCTTCGGGCATCACGATGGGATGGGGCTCATAGGTTTGACCCTGGCCGGTTCCCAGCTGGTCGCGGATGTCTTCGCCCCAGCAATAGGCTCGGCCGTCGCCGTGGAGTCCGCAGGAGTGGTCCATGCCGACGGTGACCTTGTCGAATTCATCTTCGCCGTCGACGCGGTCCGGGATATCCACGGTAGCGTTGGTGTCGATTCCCAGTCGGCCTTCGGCGCCGGAGCCCCAGCAATAGGTTCGAATCCCGGTGGCGGAGGTCAAGGTGGCGCAGGTGTGGGTGTCGCCGGCGGAGATGGTATGAGTAGCGGAGGAGGCCGGGGCTCCCTCTACGGCTTGCGGGGTGTTGGAGAAGCCGGAGTCCTCGCCATTGCCCAGGCGTCCGTCTCGGGCGCGCCCCCAGCAATAGGCTCTCTTCTCACCGTCGGTCCTGCGGATGAGTGCGCAGGTATGCTCGACTCCGGCGGTGACGTCGGCCCAACCGTCGGGAGAGGTCACGGGAAACGAGACCGAGCGCAACTCGGTGGAGGGGTCGGTGGAGCCATCTCCCAACTGCCCCTGACCGTTGTAGCCCCAGCAGAAGAGCTGACCGTCTTCCTGGACACCGCAGGTATGACGGGAGCCGGCGGCGATGGCGATCCAGGGACCGTCGTCGATTCGCACGGGCTGAGTGGTGTTGGAGGCGGAGTCGTTTCCGAGGCGGCCGTCGGCCTGAAGTCCCCAGCAATACAGGGCTCCGGCGGTGTCGATGGCGCAGGTATGTTCCTCGCCGGCGGAGACCTTGCTCCACCGCTGGCCGGGCTGCACGGCGGGCACTCGGGTCGCCGTATTCACCGGGCTGGCCGAGCTGTTGATCCCAAGCTGGCCGGAGTTATTCAGTCCCCAGCACCACAGGGTGTCGTCGTCCAGAATTCCACAGGTGTGCTGATCGCCTGTGGAGAGGCTCTTCCAGCCGGGAGGAGCCGGGTAAAAGAGATAGGTCTTCGGGTCGGTGCAATGCTCATCTTCGGGGTTTCCACCGAAGTCCTGGGCGCAGGCTTCCACGACCAACTCGGCGGTGCTCAAGCCCTCAGGGAGCTCCGCAGTAAATGGCTCATCAAGGGTGCAGTCAGCGTCCACCGGGCAGTCGGCGCAGTCGGCGTGATCCCAGTAGCAGCGAAGCTCGCAGTCGTTTCGGGTGCAGGTCGCGGCGAATTCATCTTCAAAATAATAGGAGCGCTCCTCACCGGAATCGAGGCCGTGGGTCTCTTCGATCTCAAAATCAAATTCGTGCAACACCAGAAGGTCGAGCTGGGCCGGCACCGAGATCTCTTCGTCATGGAGCGAACGCACTTCAAAGCGCAAGATTCCTTCCTGAACGGTATGCTCTTCGCTGGACTCGGTGAGGGAAAACGGAGAGTCACATTCAAACCAATCGCCTTCCTGGATGGAGCATTCGGTCACGCAATTAAGCGGCTCGCAGGCAAAGGAGTAGCGAAGCTCGAAATCATCGGGGTCGATGACCACCCGCTGCAAGTCACCGCCCGGGGTGTCTCGAAAGTCCACGGTTGCTGCCGGATCGCCGCCGCTGCAGGCAACGGAGATGATAAGAAAGGAGAATGCTAAAATGCACGCGATATGCCGCATCAAATACCTCGATCACTGGTGAGAGCGGGGCTCAACGGCGGCCCCGCCCGAAATTTAGAAATACACTCATTAGGGAGGATAACAAAACCGCAAGGGGAGTTAAACCGGTTTCGTCGAATGGGTCGGTCGGAGCACGGACGTCCCCCGTCCGCGCTCCGGAGCCAACGCCCGCATCCACCCGCGGAGCGGGGGGGGTTGTCGACGCATTCCATTTGATAAGTGTTATCCACCGTCGTCGGAGACGCCG
>SKNI01000441.1 GCA_007120615.1 Myxococcales bacterium
CGAAAGTCGATCCCCTTCACCGCCCAGAAGTCGCCGTAGCGCTTTTTGACCCCTTTTACCACGATACTTTCAGCCGCCATCTCCACTCCCGGTAACGAGATCCGTTGCAGAGCCTGCCCTTACGACTGTGAAATACCACGCTCATAAGATCACGTCTATCTTATCAGAATGCGAATACTTGACTTCGGAGCTGGTTATCGCTTTTCTGTTGCCTCGCACGACACCCTGTGAATCACATTCCGATCTGGACGCCACATGAAACCGCCGCGAAAAAATCAGAGCCCTTTCGCATTATTATGTCTGATCGTGTTCCTACTCAGCGGATGCATTGGTGATCCCACAACGGTCAGCCCCTGCGAAGGTGCCAATTGTACCGACCCGGATGCTGGTCACGGCGACTCCGAGCCCGACGCAAACGGCGACTCCGACGAGCCCGACGCCAACGGCGACTCCGACGTGCCCGACGCCAACGGCGACTCCGACGTGCCCGACGCCAACGGCGACTCCGACGTGCCCGACGCTGACGGCGACTCCCACGACCCCGGCCACGCCTGTCTCGTTCCCAGCGACTATACCCTGGCCGGTGCCGTCTCCGATGAAACCTGTACTGAAATCTACATCGAGTCCGGACACACCGAAACGATCGCAGAAGCTGACTCCCCACTGCTAATTCAGCAAGACCTTTTGATCTACGGCGGCGAACTTGAACCTAACCAGCGGAACACCATCGAGGTCTCTTCCGAAGGTCTCTTCGAGATCGATGGCGGGGCTTCCCTGACGCTAAAGAATCTAGAGATCAGACAGCTCGACGACCCCGCACTGACGAGCTCGGTGTTCACAGCTCAGTCGGGAGCTGAACTGACACTTGAAGAGGTCGCAATCATCGGTCTGGTACTTCGCAACGAACCGGTAATCCACGCCCAGAACTCCACCGTTCACCTCATTGACTCCATTCTTCGAGACACCACGTCCCGTGGCAATGGGCCCGTCGCCATCGACTGTGCTCAATCCTCCATCACCCTCGAAGACAGCGCCATCGAATCCAACACCACTCGCTATTTTGCAACGCATCTGGAAGCCGGCGAACCATTCTATGGCGCTGTGGCCCTGGACAATTGTGATCTGACCCTCACCCGCTCCGAGATCCGAGGAAATCGGCTCCGCGGCGATAATATTTCGCTCAATAATGATACGACATTGGTGGCCAGAGGCGCCGGTATCTCTGGCACAAATCAAAGCTCCGTGGACATCCTCGATGAGAGCGAGGTTTCTGATAATGAAATCTTCGGTCATTTTACCCTGGAAGAACCTATCGATATCAATATCGACGCAAAGGGCGCCGGTATCTCCCTCTTTGATTCTTCTCTTACCCTGGAGAGGAGCACGATCTCCGAAAATAGCATCAACTTTTCCGTTTCTGCTGCAGGAGAAAACCAAGGTACCGACGACTCTTCCATTCAAGCCCTCGGAGCCGGTCTCTATCTTTCTTTCGATGAAGACGAAAACTTCGAGTTCTTGATCGATCGCTCCACGATTTCGGGCAATCTCATCGATTTTGCTCTCGAGGATGCCTTCGCACCTCGGATCGTCCGCGGAGCCGGAGCGGGACTCGCAATCTTCTCTCACACCCCGATCCCGACAGCCCCGCTGCATATGGTCAACAGCACGGTCAGTTCCAATCAAATCAGCGGAGTCCAGGGTGCAGAAGCTGCCGGCATACTTATGAAGACCAGCCTCGAAGACACCATTCTAAATCCGGAGGTTGGAGATCTATATGCCCAGATTCGGTACTCCACGATCGCCGAAAATATCGTGGGATATGCCGGCAATAACGACGACTCTCCCGGGGCTGGATTTGTGGTTCACAAGATGGAGGCCAGCGTCAGGCCACTGATAAGCCTGATCGGAGTCCTATTTCAAAATAATACGAATGGTTCCGAATCTGCCGATTGCGGAGGCGGAGCAGGGATCTCGCAAGCGCCCTTACTCGGTTCCTCTCACAATCTCTGTAGCGAAAACTCGGAAGACCGTTGTCAGGATGCTTTTTCTACTCTCAGCACAACATTCAGCGGCCCTCATCCCATCGAGGGCGGCGATGCGGAACTCTCCCCATTAGAGCAAAGCTCCGCATGGCCTAGCGCCGTTCATATCCCTTCCGGTAGTGACGCCCTTGACGCCGGTCAACTGGCGATATGCAGCGGAATCAACGGTGCCTCGCTGACTGAAGACCAACGAGGCCTGACGCGTCCCATCAACAACCAGTGCGATATCGGGTCTGTAGAAGTACAATAACCCGAAGAATTGGCTCTCAAATTTCTGACAAACCACGTCGACCTATGACGTTTTTTTGAGACGTCCCTCCTCCATAGTGCAGAAATACCGCTACAATCCCCGGTTTCAGCGCCCGGCACGGTTCATGCATTCGTTTTGGTCCGTCTACAATGAACCCGTAACGTTACTTTATGCTCTGAGGCTCCACCTATGTTGAATTTTCATCGACCCCTTCTGGCCCTTTCCCTCGTTTTTCTTCTGGCGGCCTGCGGCTCCACCGCCCCGGAGACCCCCGACAATCAAGACGATCCCGTCAACCAGGGCGATCACGACGGCGACGGCGACGGCGCCACCGATCTCGACCCTCCCGGCGAGTCCATTCAGAGCGCCCTGAGCCGAGAGGATGAACCCGACGTCGATGCGGGAACTCGGGCTCAGCTGAGCGCCGACAATCGCGACTTTGCGTTCTCCCTCTTCGCCCAGCTTCGAGAAGGTGACGAGATCGAAGAGGACGAAAATATCTTTCTCTCTCCTCACTCCATCTCCATCGCCATGGCCATGGCCTACGCCGGCGCCGATAACCAGACCCGAGAGCAGATGGCCGAGGTCCTTCAAATCAATCTCTCCGACGACGACCTCCACAGTGCTTATAACGCCCTCGATCAGGAGTTGGCCACCCGCAGCGAAGTGGAAACCGAGGACGGAGATGCCTTCGATCTGGACATCGTCAACCAGACCTGGGGACAACAAGACTTCAACTTTGAGAAAGAATATCTCGACATCCTCGCCAGGCATTACGGCGCCGGGATGCGCGTGGTCGACTTCGTCAACGACTTCGAAGAGATTCGGGTCGCCATCAACGAATGGGTCGAAGCTCGCACCAACGACCGAATCCAGGATCTTCTTCCCGAAGGAGTTATCAACCGCCTCACCCGCTTTGTGCTGGTCAATGCCATCTACTTCTACGGAAGCTGGGAAAACGCCTTTAACGAAGAGTTGACCACCGATCAGCCCTTTCACCTGGCCGACGGCTCCACCGTCGATGTTCCCCTGATGAGCCAGGAGCATCAATACGGATATTTCAAAGATGACACCACCATCGCCGCTTCTCTTCCTTATGTAGGCAATCAGGTATCGCTCATCGCCTTTATGCCGGCCGATGAATCCGATGACTTCCATCAATGGGAAGCCGGGCTGGAGCGGGCCCATTTCGACGAGATCGCCTCCGCCGTGCGCCAGCATCGCGACGTTCAAGTCTATTTCCC
>SKNI01000212.1 GCA_007120615.1 Myxococcales bacterium
ACTGAGACCAGGAGATTCTCGAGCGCTGGAAGTTCCATGAAACGCAGATTCAACAGTCAGGCGGGCCGCGATATGAGCTGGGTACTTCGAAGCCCCATGCTTCTGGAGCATCCCTGCGCCGTCGAGCCGAGATGGGGGATGCGGGAGAGCGACCGCTACCGGGGAGTTTTATCGATGCTCGACGACAGTGGCTCCACGCTGGCGTCGGCGGTGCGGGGGCTTTCCTCGGGCCGGCTCGGGGAGTATTTCGAACTCTTGATGTCTTGCTGGGTCGACGCCGTTCCTCCGGCGGAGCTTCTGGCGTCCAACTGGCAGGCCTTCGGGGGGAAGGGGACCGTCGGGGAGTACGACCTTCTTTTTCGCCGCGACGCCCGGGTTCATCACTGGGAGTTGGCCATTAAATTCTACCTCGGTCATCCCGGACCCTTTGGAAAATCCTGCTGGTTCGGGCCCAACCCCGCCGATCGACTGGATCGAAAATGGGCCAAGATGCGGGGTCAGCAATTGCGCCTGTCCAACCACCCCGCCGGCCGCGGAGCCCTTCGAATGCTGGGAATCAAAGAAGAGGTCCACTCCCGGGCCTTCATCAAGGGGTATCTCTTCTTGCCCCTGGATGACGACTTCGCCGTGGACATGCCCATCGACGTCAATCCCGACGGGCTCCGGGGCTGGTGGAGCCACCGTGGGCGGCTCGGGCACCATCGAGATCGTCTCGACCCCGATGGTTCGGTTCGCTGGATCTCATTGAGCCGGCTGCGCTGGATGTCCCCGGTTTATGTGGAGCCCGGTGATCGACTCTATCGATTCGACGATCTTGCGGAGAGTCTCTCCCCTAAGAATTATCATCTGGTGGCCGGCGTACAAGAAACCGACCAGGGGTTTCGAGAGGTCACCCGCGGGTTTATCGTCCAAGACGGCTGGCCAACGGCTTGATTCCCGGCGATTGGCCATTAATTTCGGCCTGCACGTTGAGTCAGTACCCACAGGAGCACAGGAGTCTGTCATGGCCGAAAAACCCGTCTGCGTCGTCGTTGGAGTTGGCCCGGGGAACGGTGAATCCCTGGTCCGAATCTTTGCTCAAAAGGGCTATCAGGTGGCCGCGCTGGCGAGAAACCTCGATCGCCTCACTCATCTAGTGTCCGAGATCGACGGGGTGGCGGCCTACGCCTGTGACGCCACCAACCCCGGAGAGGTCGACCAGGTGTTTAGCGAGATATCCCGGGATCTGGGTCCGGTGGAGACTCTTTTATATAACGCCGGCTCCGGCACCTGGGGCGGGCTGATGGACGTCTCCGAGGAGGACCTGAAGCGGGCCTGGAAGGTCAACACCATGGGTCTTTTCTTGACGGCACGAAGTGTGTTGCCCGCCATGGTCGAGGCCGGTGTTGGAAATATCGGCGTCACCGGGGCCACCGCTTCGCTTCGTGGAAAGCCAACCACCACCGCTTTTGCTCAGGCCAAGGGGGCGCAGCGACTGCTGGCTCAATCGATCGCCCGAGAATACGGACCGGAAGGCATTCACGTATTCTATTTTATCCTCGACGGTGTCGTCGATCTGCCGGCCACCCGGAAGATGATGTCGGAGCAGCCCGATGATTTCTTTTTAAAGCCCGATGCCATCGCCGCCAGCGTCTACGCCATCTGCCAGCAGCCCCCGTCGGCCTGGACCTTCGAGTTTGACCTGCGACCCTTCGGGGAGAATTGGTGATTTCGTTTCTGTGAGCATATTCGACTCGTCAACTCCTTGCTTCCCATTCCACCCTGGAACGAGGTCCTTATGCCCAAATTTGTCACCGCCCTCTATGAAAACCTCGAAGATGCCGAGGAGGCCATCGAGGCGCTCCATCACTACGGCATTGCGCAGTCCGATATTCAACTCGTCGATCAGCAGCGCCAGCAGCAGGGCTTCTTCGATCGGCTTTTTATCGACGAAAATGGCGATCAGCCCAAAAATTACAACGTCATGGGCATCGATCAGGACGACGCGGAGTTTTACTCCCAGTTGGTCCGCCAGGGCTATTGCCTGGTCATCGCGCTCTCGGCCAATGAAAGGGTCGATGAAGTGCGACAGATCCTGGAGCGATCCGGCCCCACCGATCCCGGTCGATTGATCCTGCGCGAGATCACGGCCGAGGAGAATGAGGAAGAATGGACCCGGGAGCGTCCTCCGCCGACGGTTCCCTCGGGGGCTACCACGGGGAGGTGGTTTGAGGTGGTGGAGGTCAAGGAAGACGAGTGGCGCCAGCGAGAAGGCGCCAAAGCCCACGCCGTTCACGTCGCCCCCAAACGCAATATCTCACGGATGAGCCTGGAGGGTCTGCCGGGAGCGAACCTTTCGCCCACCTTTCGGGCGCTGGAGCCTCAGTTTCGAGAGCACTTTCGGGAGCGCTTCCAGCAGCGCCTCGACGAGGAGTTGACCTTTGACGACGCCCGCCTGGCCTATCGCTTCGGGGTTCGACTCGCCGAAAATCCCACCCTCGCCGACCGCGATTGGTCCGGCGTAGAGGAGCATGCTCGCACTACCTGGCGAGAGCACGGCGCCGGACCCTGGGAGCGCTACGGAGAAGCCGTACAATTTGGCTGGATGACCACGCGTCAGTCTCGCGATACGCACTTTGCTCGTCCCTGAACGGAGCGCGGACGTCCTCCTCGTCCGCGCTCCTTGTAGCTTGCTAAGTTTTTGCTGATACGCGAAAGTCTAATGAATGATGAATCTACTGTATAGACTGTATCGCAAGGATGATTGATGTCGTTTCACTGGAAGAGTTTCGGCGCCTACAACGAAGTCACCGGCTCCTGTCACCTCATCGAATACGGCGGCAAGAGAATTCTCATCGACTGCGGTGTTTTTCAGGGCTCGGGCTCTCGTCGCCGAAATGAGCCTCCCTTTCCCTTCGACCCGGCGTCTATCGATCAGTTGGTCGTCACCCACGCTCATCTCGATCATATCGGTCGAATTCCCCTGCTGGTCAAAGAGGGCTTTAAGGGCCGGATTCTCTCCACCCGCGCCACCTACGATCTGGCGCGGTTGAGCCTGGCGGACTCCGTCTCGATCATGAACCATGACGCCCGCCGGGAGAATCGACGGCGAAAAAAGCAGGGCAATCCCGAGCGAGTGGAGCCGCTCTTTGACGAATTCGATCTCTTCGAAGCCGTGGATAGCTGGGACGCTCACCTGGAATACGAAGAGACCCGGCAACTGGCTCCGGGCATTGCGATGACCCCCTATGATGCGGGCCATATCTTGGGGTCATGCTCTTTTTATTTCGAACTCACGGGAGACGGCGAAGATATCCGCCTGGCTCACTCCGGTGATATCGGCGACGACGAAAGAACCCTGGCCTGCTCCCCGGTGACCCCGCCTCAGGCCGACATCGCCGTCATCGAGAGCACGTACGGCGACCGCGATCACCGCTCCTCCACCGATAGTCTGGTGGAGTTGGAGACCGCCATCACCGAGACGTTTCAGCGCGGTGGAAATGTGGTCATTCCCACATTTGCCCTGGAGCGGGCTCAGGAGTTGTTATTTCT
>SKNI01000365.1 GCA_007120615.1 Myxococcales bacterium
GGTCTCTGCGTCCAAGGTCCGTGCGACCCATGGCTGCGACGGAAATTTCGCTATCATGGAGGCGCAGAACCCGCCCGAAGTGCAGCTCTTTCGGCCGGATATCTCATCACCAAAACCATTGCCCATCCCCACACAATCTTCGGTGTGCTCCATCGCGATGTCCAAGAAATACCTCGTCGCCGGACACAGCGACGGGATCATCTCCCGCCTCGATCTGGACGCCGGAACAAGCCGCACCCTCTTTCAAGACGTGCGCCGCAAACAGGTCACCGCAGTGGCCCTGGACTCTAAAGACCGTTGCATTATCGCCGGATCCGAATCGGGCCGGGTCTATATGCATCATACCGAGCGTTCGACCTCCAGCGACTGGTCTCGAATCCGCGGGGGAGAAGCGGTTCAGTCCATCGCCATCAACCGATCGGCGGATCTGATCGCCATCGCCCGAAAAGATAACTCAGTAGAGGTCATCAGCCTCTCCAACCTTCGCATCCCGACCGGTCAATTTCGGGTCAATGCCCCGGTTCGCTCCATGGCGATTTCGCCGGATAATTATCTACTGGCCGCCGCCCTGGTGGACCGTTCCGTGGCCCTCTTTCAACTGCCCACCGGCCATAAGCTCCTCTCTCTTCAGGCCCCCAACGTCGATGTGCTCACCGTGGAGTTTTCCGAAAACTCCAAGCCCGTCGCCGTCTGCGCCGTCGATAGCCAGATTCGAGTCCTCGAATTTGAGGAAATCGGCGAAATGACCCGCGCTAAATAGTTCCCATCCGGAAATGGATCCGCCGTGGAGCGCGGACGCCCGCGCTCCGCTCATCACTCCGGCGGCGCAAGCGGCGTGTAGTTGTCCAATAGCTCCAGGACCGTCTCAATCGCCACCTGCAGTTGAGGATCGTCGACTCCCGGACTGGCATCCGGCGGGTATTCCACGTCGATATCGGGCTCAGTACCCCAATTCTCCAATTCAAAACCGACGTCTTTAAACCAGAACGAGAACTCCGGCTGAGTGGTGACGCTGCCGTCGACCAATTCGTGACGGGGATGAACCCCGACGACGCCGCCCCAGGTCCTCTTGCCGATGAGCGGTCCCAACTCCATCAACTTAAAGGAATGGCTGAAGATATCGCCGTCACTTCCGGCGGCTTCATTGGTCAGCGCCACCAGCGGCCCACTGACCGCTTCCTGGGGATAGCTCATCGCCTCACCCCAGCGCTGCATCTCGAAGGCCATCGGTTTTCGGGCCAACTTCTCGAGGATCAGCTGGCTGACATGACCCCCGCCGTTGTGACGGACATCGACGATGAGGGCTTCGCGGCGATTCTCGGAGAGGAATTGGCGGTGAAATTCGGCATATCCCAGGGCTTCCATATCGGGAATATGCACATATCCGATTCGCTCATCGGCGGCCTCATGAACGGTGAGACGGTTCAACGCCACCCATTCCCGGTAGCGAAGGGCGGTCTCCTCTCTCAGCGTCCGGACCGTAATCGGCCGGGGCGCGCTCTTTCCATCGCCGGCGGCAATCAATAGCTCCACCTGGCGACGGGCCTGATTGGCCAGCAGACGCCCGGGGGCGATCGTCGCAGAGAGTCGCTGCCCGTTGATGGCCAGCAAAATATCCCCCTCGGTCACTCTTCTGCCGGGACGAAGAAGCGGAGACGATTGTCGAGAGTCCCAGGGGTCGCCACGCAAGATTCGGTCAATGCGGTAGCCTCCCTGTTGATGAGTGCCGCCCTCGGCCAGTCTAAAGGAGCCATCCCAGCGAAACTCAGCCCCCAGAAAACCAGGTTGATATTGCGGTGGCCGGCGATAGTCGCCGCCCTCCTCATAGGCATGACTGGTCCCCAATTCGCCCTGCATGGTCCACACAAGATCAGAGAATTCGCTTCGCGTAGAAACCCGGGGCAGAAGTCCCTTATACCGCTGCCAGACCTGATCCCAGTCGACGCCTCCCATATCTTCTCGCCAGAAGTGATCGCGCATCAAACGCCAGGCCTCTCGAAGCATCTGACACCACTCCGGGCGGGGGTCGACGGCCAGCGAGATCCGCTCCAGGTCGATAAGCCCCGACTCCCGTCCCGGCGCTTCCAATTCGTCCTCCAGGCCTTCTCCCGAGGCGCTCAACACCCATAGATCATCGCTATCCCACAATGCCAATGTTTTCTGGTGTCCGTCGATGATAAAGGTGGAGGTGTCGCGGGCAAAAATCTGGAGCTTCTTCTTTTTTAAATCGTAATATTGAAGCAGCCCCGTACTCTCTTCCGACTCTTCCTCGATCGATCCGGAGACCGGAAAGACCGTCCAGAATACTCGGGTCGCCGTGGCCGCCAACTCCCCGTAGGTACCTTCTTCTACGGGGAAGACCTCCACTCGATCGGTGATTCCATCAAAGTCGATCTCTACCGCCCCCTCCGAGGAGTCTTCTTCACTATCCTCATCACCGTCATCGGTATCGTCGTCGCTGTCGCCATCGAGGGGATGAGGTTTTTCCTCAAACGGGGAATCCAGCGTCTCTCGCAGGGTGATCACACAGGGCTTCATCCCGCGAGGAAAACTCAACTCAAAGAAGAGCTGATCGTAGACCGGATCGAAGTGACGGTAGGACAGAAAATACAGATAACGTCCTGCCGGATCAAAGACGGGCTGAACGTCTTGAAAATCACCGGAGGTCACTCGGTAGCGTTTTCCCGTGTCCAGATCGACGATCCTCAACGCGCTTCGGGAGAAGTCCTCATAAAAGCCATACGCCACCCATCGGCCGTCCGGGGACCAGCTCACCCCGGCGATTCGATCGTAGGGACTGGTATCGAGGACGATACACTTGCCGGTCTCCAGATTGAGATGGGAGAGTTCATGGCGATGGTTGGTAAAAATCGCCGCTTCATCGGTCGGTGAGATGATCAACTCGACGGCCCTGCCGGGGTCGAAGTCGCCGGTGTCGATGATCTCGGCGGGAGCCTTGCCGTCGACGCTGTGAATCTCAAAATGCTCCTCACCGCCTTCGTCGCTGACCAGAAGAATTCGCTCCCCGTCATTGAGATATCGGGTCAGCCGATAGCGAACGCCCTGCATCCACCCGATCTGGCGGACCGCCCCTTCCCAGTTGCCGAAATTGAACGCTTTTCCTCGGGCCGTAATGGCCAGAGAATGTCCCTCCGGATGAAGAGAATAATCATCGAGATAATCTCGGGCATCGACGAATTTTTCTTTCAGGTCCACTCGGGGCGAGGGATATTCGATGGCGATCTCTGCGCACTGATCGTCGGCGGTATCGAGACGATATAGCGAGCCTGCGCAGCCATAGACGATGGTCGTATCAAAACAGGTGGCGAACCGCACATAGTGGTCTTCCTCGTTGGTATGACGTTGTAGATCCTCCCCTTCAATGGTGGTGGAGAAGATATTGGCGCAGCCCTCCAGATCGCTGATAAAATAGATCCGATCCCCGATCCACATCGGCCGACACAGGCCGGCGGAGACCTCCGGTAGAAGCCTTCGCCACGATCCGGTGCACTGCTCATCGATCCA
>SKNI01000405.1 GCA_007120615.1 Myxococcales bacterium
ATCAAGAGCTCCATCGTAAATCCGTGCCACAGCGACAAGGTATACGAAGGCAACTCACCGCCCACGACACTCTGGGCCGCTGCGGCCAATATGGGCGCCGCCGTCAACTCCGGAAGTACACCCACGACGACACAGATTGCGACGAGGACTGCCACGGGAACGAGCATCCCCACCGATGGGTCGTGGCCCTTTTTGGGTATCTCACCCTGGGGGAGCTCGAAGAACACGCCGTGAACCAGCCGCACTGAATAGGCCATGCTAAAGATCGCGCCCGCCGTGACCACTGCCGGGATCAACCACGGCGCACCAGCCAACATCGGCGCCGTCAGGGTTTCTTTTAAGAAGAGTTCTTTGCTCAAGAACCCGTTAAAGAATGGAATCCCGGCCATCGCCGCCGAGCCCCCCACGGCCAATACCATCGTATAGGGCATCACTTTGCGCAGATTGCCAAGGATCCGAATATCCCGGGTCCCCGTCTCGTGATCGATGATCCCGGCGGTCATAAACAGGGAAGCCTTAAACGCGGCGTGGTTCATGATGTGAAAGACACCGACCACGGCAGCGGTGGCGGTCCCGAATCCGAAGAGCGCCGTGATCAGCCCGAGGTGACTGATCGTGGAGTAGGCCAGCAGACCCTTGAGGTCATGGCGATAGAAGGCCACATAGGCGGCAAAAACCATCGTCGTGATGCCCACACCGCCCACCAGGTAGACCCAGGCGTCTCCACCGGAGAGCGCCGGATGAAGCCTGGCCAACAGAAAGACTCCGGCTTTGACCATGGTCGCCGAGTGCAGATACGCGCTCACCGGCGTCGGCGCCGTCATGGCGTTGGGCAGCCAGAAATGAAAGGGAAATTGAGCCGACTTCGTAAAGGCGCCAAGGAGCACCAAAAGCAGCATCGGCAAGTACCAGTCGTGGCCCACGATCAGCTCTCCCGAGGCCAGAATCTCGGTCAACTCGTAGCTCCCCACGATTTGTCCCAGGATCACCAGGCCTGCGAAGAGGCTCAAGCCCCCGAGGCCCGTGATCGTCAGCGCCATTCGCGCCCCCCGCCTGGCCGCCGCCTTCTCGCTCCAATAGCCGATCAGCAAAAAAGAACTCAGGCTGGTGATCTCCCAGAAGAGCCCCATCATGAGCACGTTCTCAGAGAGCACGACGCCGAGCATCGCCCCCATAAAGAGCAAGAGATAGGAGAAGAACCGCCCGATGGGGTCCTTATCATAGAGGTAATAATAGGCGTACTGAATGACCAGAAGACCGATCCCCAAAATCATCAGAGCGAAGAGGAATCCCAGCCCGTCGACGCGAAGTCCAAGGGTCAGCCCCAGCGCCGGCACCCAGGGCTTGCTCACCACCAGGACCTCTCCGGCCAGAACCGAAGGCGCAAGACTCATGAGGAGCGCGAACGCTCCCAGCGTCGGAACCCCCGCCGCCAGGGTTGCGGCCAGGCGGCCATAACGCTCCAGAAGTAGGGGCAGAAATATCCCTGCGAAGGGAAGCAAAACTATCAGCAGTATTGTCACAACTACTCTTTCTATCCGTGACTTGTCGGGCTGCGACAGGAATCAGCGACTATTCTCTACTTGCCGCTATTCTTCGCGAACAAGCCGTTTCAATCAAGGGGCCATCTCAGCCGTCTTACGCGTTGGCGCGCAGTGATTTTGATCACATCATCTCTTCATGAATATGATGCTCACTCACCGAGTAGACCTCCACCACCTCTTGTCCGTCCCGCTCGTAAGAGACTCGAACCTCGCGATCCGAGACCACCTCAACGGTGATCTCCGACTGGGCTGGGTGAAAGGCACCGGTCTCATCATCGATTATGCGGCCAGACTCCACGTAGGTCTGATAGACGATCTCGTGAAGTCGCTCTTCCAGGGGGTCGGGCTCGGGACATCGGACACATCCGGCACTCCATATCGCCATGCTCAACGTGGCCAATGCCATCGCCGATAAGGTCAGGAGGTCTCTCATAGGTCCCCTCCGGTCTCATCCTCAGACTGGGGTGAGAGCACGAAGACCTCCCGCTGAACAAAGTCTTCGTGATGCACAATGAAGTTAATATCCTCCGAGACATCGAGAGAGCTGAGCCACATCGAGAGTTGGTCGTAATCGGACCGAGCGTCGACCACTTCTCCGTCGACGATCACCTCCTCCAATTGCAGGGCCCACCGCTCTACGGCCGGCCCACCCCCGCAGGCCATGGCATAGGCCGTGGCCGCCGTTGTCACAGCGACCAGCAATGCTGAAGCACCGATCAATACGTACCGTTTCGTCATCGATTTTTCCTAAGCATAAAATATTCGAATTCGCATCATGGGGACGCGTCCTGACTCTGTCATATTCAAAACAAGCAGGCCAAGACCGTTGGCTCGGTGGATTGTCGAGTCAGGTCTCGTTCTCGACCGTTCGGATCCAACGAACAGGGCCAACTCGGTGACGGCACCCTCTGGGAGAAAACGCCCACCGCCGTCGTCGTGCCCTGACGGATTCTGGGAGTTTAGGGACGGACCGACTCATGAAACCCCCGCTTGCCATCAACCTGTTCAGAAGTCAGTCGATGCCAGTCACTTCTGACAATCCGTGACCAGTTGCCACAGCCGGTATCCGCCCAGAAGATTTCGAACCTCAAAGCCCCTTTGAAGTAGAATTCGCGCTGCCAGATACCCTCGAAGACCCTTCTGGCAGAATGCGACCAACTGGGTATCGCGGGGAAGCTCATCGAGGCGAGCTCGGAGCTCTTCGAGGGGAATATTGACGGCCCCGTCGATGGTGCCGGCGGCGAACTCCGAGGCGGTTCGAACATCGACAAAGAGGAGATCTTCCTCCTCCTCGGTCACCCGCCAGGAGCACGCCGGATGGTCGCTTTCGAGAACTCCGCTGGCCACGGAGCCCAGGTGGTTGACGGGGTCTTTGGCAGAAGAGAAGGGCGGGGCGTAGGCCAGGTCGAGCTCTTCGAGTTGGGCGACCGTCATCCCGGCGGCGATGGCGGTGGCCAGCACGTCGATCCGTTTGTCGACGCCGTCCTTGCCGAAGCCCTGAGCGCCCAGAATCTTGCCACCCGCCGGATCAAAGATGGCCTTCAAGGTGATCGTCTCCGCTCCCGGGTAATAGGAGGCGTGAGAGGGAGCGTTGATCCAGACGACCTGGTGGTCGATGTCCATCCGTCGGGCGGCGGCCTCGGAGATGCCCGTGCAGGCGGCGGTGATGTCGAAGACCTGGATGATGCTGGTCCCCAGGGGGCCACAATAGGTGCGCTCACGGCCGGCGATGATATCGGCGACCAGACGACCCTGCCGGTTCGCCGGACCAGCCAGAGGCATCGGGCCCGACGTGGCGCTGACCCGGTGGACGACTTCGATGGCGTCGCCGATGGCAAAGATATTGGGGTCCGAGGTTCGAAGGGTCGCATCGACGGTGATATACCCTCGAGGGCTCAGGACCAGGCCTGCTCCACGGGCCAGCTCCGTTGTGGGCCGCACGCCTACAGCCATCATGACCAGGTCGGTGGAGCGCTCCTTACCGTCTCTGGTCTGGATCTGAAGGTCGTCGCCTGCTTGTTTGATGGCTGTGAGTTGGGTGTTGGTCCAGACCTCTACGCCATGGCGCACGCAGGCATCGGTGATGGACGCGGCCATCTCAAAGTCGAGGTTCGGCATCAGCTGCGGACCCATCTCCACCACGGTGACATCGATGCCTCTGTGAACCATATTTTCGGCGACCTCCAGTCCGATAAAGCCCCCGCCGACCACCGTGACGTGTCCCGGCGTCGAATCCTCACAGGCTTCGATGATTCGATCCATATCGGGGATGGTCCGCAAGACGTGGACCCCGGGCAGCGCTACCCCCTCGATGGGCGGAAGAAATGGCGAGGCCCCGGGAGAGAGCACCAGGGAGTCGTAGGAGAGGTCAGTTTCGCTGTCATTTTCCAGGTCTCGAAGGGTGACGGTCTGGGCTTCGGCGTCGATGGCCACCACCTCGGTGAGAACGCGCACCTCCACCGAAAACCGTTGTCGGAAGCTCTCCGGAGTCTGCACCAGCAAGGAATCTCGGTCATCGATGACGCCGCCGATATGGTAGGGCAACCCGCAATTGGCAAAGGAGATATAGGGCCCTCGCTCGACCATGATGATCTCGGCCTCTTCGTCGAGCCGGCGAAGTCGGGCGGCGCAGGAGGCACCTCCGGCGACACCACCCACGATTATCGTTCTTCTGGAGCGCGCTTCTCTCTTTACTTTCGGCATAAAATGGGACCTCGCTAGCAGACGGATAGGGTCGAGTTCGGCCCCCATAGTTGTAGCGAGTCGGGTTCAGTCAACCCTTACCGTCCGGCAATTCCGTCCCGTGGTTCCTGGCCGATGGCCACCACTGCCGGCCACAGGGCGCACAGGGTAGTGACCACCACAACCCCGATCACCGGAACGACCACTGATTGAGGGGGGACCTCGTAGAAGATTCGCTCTGCGAAGGCTACCCCCATCAGAGTCAGGGATTCGGCGTCAGTGAAAAACTCCAGATTCAGTCCCATCGTCCCCGTCAGATAAGCGCTTACACCGCCGACGAGGCCTCCAATTACAGCACCTACAGCGCCCAAAACCACTCCCTCGATGACGATCATGAGAAACAGGCGGCTCCGCGACAGGCCGATGCCCATCATGACCCCGAACTCGGCGCGGCGCTCGATGGTGCTCATGCGCAGAGTGTTGAAAATCCCCATGGCGGCGATGGCGAAGATGATGAATAAGAGCCACCAACTGACCTGCTGAGCGAGCTCCACCATCAGGTAGACCTGGGTCGCAATCTCCTGCCAGGGGCGCACCACCAACTCCTGGGTGTCGCCCAATTCGATGAGAAGCGCTCGTACGCCTGTGGCGACCTGGGGGGCGGCGTCAAGGGCGCTGGTCAGGGCGATCTCGTGGGCCTCACCTTCCAGAGCGGTGATAAATCGCAAGTCCTCGATATGCATAAACGCCGTCTGGCGGTCGATCATGAGATGGCCGGTCTCCACAATGCCCTGCACCTGGAGCAGCTCGTTTCCCAGCGCCCCGTCAGCAGCCTGCACCAACACTACCAGCTCATCGTCCACCGCCAGGTCGAGGCTTCGGGCCATCACCGAGCCCAGCACCACCTGGCGAGGACCCAATTCCTGGGGCTCCTCCGACGTGAGCCACCTCCCGGAGACGAGCGCTTCTTCCAGGATCGTCACCTGAGCTTCCCGCTCCGGGTCGACTCCCTTTATGCGGCTGATCCGCGACTGCTCCTCGTGACCCACCAGCCCGCTGACGATGATGCGCGGAGCGACGGCTTCGACCCCCTCGACGGCAGCCAGGGCTTCTGTGAACTCCGGGGTGACCGGGAAGTGATGGTGAATACTCTGGCGCTCCACGAACTCTGCGGAGTGGATCTGGACCTGCCCCAACTCCACGGAGGTCGTCCCCCGAGCCATCTCGCTGTAAATCCCCAATAAGAGCGACAGTAGCCAGATGACCAGCGCGGTGCTCACGGCGATGCCCCCCACGGTCAGCGCGGTGCGCCACCGTCGGCGAAAGAGATTGCGTATGGCCAGGCGAATCAACATGGTCATGTTCACTCATTCATGTGCATGGCTTCTGCCGGCATCAACCGGGCGGCCTTCAGCGCCGGATAGATCGAGCTGGCGACGATGATGAAGAAGACAAAGAGGGTGCTCCCTATCCACTGCAAGGGCACGATATGGCTGCGCACCACCAGGTCGATGGTGGAGACTCCGCCGATATCGATGTCATCCCCCAGAAAGTCGGTGACGTCGATCCCCACGGCGTCGACCCAGAGATTCAGGCCAAGGCCCGCGGCGAATCCCACCAATAGCCCGATGAACCCCAGGATCAAACTTTCGTAGAGCAACATCATAAACATGCGCTCTGGCGTAAGCCCTACGGCGCTCAATAAGCCCAACTCGCGCACCCGCTCCATGACGGCCATCATGAAGGTATTGGCGATCGCCAGGGCCACCACAATCAGGAGGGCGATGAAGATCAGATAGGCCAGTCCCCGGCGAAATTGCATCAACGCCACCACATCGGGCAGCAATACATCCCAGGACTGCACGTCCAGGTGCTGACCCCTGTCATCGAGCATCTGCTGCATGGAGGAAGCGACCTGATGGCGCTGCCCGTCGTCGTGGAGCACCAGAGCGACCTGGTTGAGTTGGCCCTCCATCTCCATCGCCGACTGGGCTACCTCCAGCGGGGTCCAGGCCCGGGTATTGTCGAATTCGTCGGCGCCGGTTTCCACGATGCCGTCGAGAAAAAAGAGGGTGCGTTCGATTTCTCCGTCGGGGAGGCTGGCCGTCAGCACCACCCGGTCGCCGATTCCCACTCCCAGCCGGTCGGCCACGCCGATACCCACCACCAGAGAAGCTGGGTTTGCTTCGTCGAAAAATACCCCTTCCACCAGGTCTTCTTCTGGAGAGCGGACCAATTCTTCTCGCTCCCGGTCGATGCCGGTCAACTGCACGGCTACGCTGTCGTCGGAGGTCTCCAGTAGACCATGAATCACAAGCCTCGGTAGCCAGTTTGATACGGCGACCATCTCGTCGGCGGCCTCGAAGATGGGCCCGGGCTCCTCGATGATCCGCTCGTTATCAAGGGTCTCCCAGTAATTTTCGGCGTGAACAAAGACGTTGCCCCCGGCCGTCTCGATCGCGGCCTGCTCAAAGGAGCGCTCCAGATCAGCCTGCAGCCCTATAAAGAAGAGCAGCAGGGCGAAACTGGCGACGATGGCGACGATCACCACCACGGTTCGCGTGCTGTGTCGCCATAGATTTCGCCAGGCCAATTTCCAGAGCATCACCACCCCGTGTGGATTCCACCGCCGTCGAGAGTACACCCAAGTAGGTGGTCACCAGATGGCTAAGGGCAAGGCCCATTCTGGATGGTCAGGCTCTCGGCAGAAGGCCACCTCTTGTCCGTCTCGCTCATACGAGACTCGAACTTCTTGGTCCGAGATATGCGGGAATCGGTTCGCGCCGATCTATTCGAAGAATCCGGCGATCTCATCGGCCACCGCTTTCGCCTGGGTGTAGGGACCGAAGTGGCCTGCGCCACGGATCTCACGAATGCGGGGCTCCCGCAGGTGCTCGGCGACGTGTTGCACGCTGTCCACATGCCAGCGACCCGTACGGCTGCCGTGCATTAGCAGCACTGGCAAAGAGATCTTAGCGAGCACCGATGGATCTGTGGGACTGGGCATGTCAGACTCACCGGACTGTTGGTTCTCCTGAAGGAAGACCGGGAGATCCGACGCTGCGTCCTCCCAGAAGTCAAATGCCGCTCCCTCCAGGTCCTCGTCGGCGTACACACCCAGCTCGCCGGCGGTCTCGACAAAGGTGCGCGCTCCCTCCACCAGTTGTCCCTGGGCGGTAAGTTGTCCCACCCGTGCGACTACATCCTGGAAGCCCGCGGCGATCTCCTCGCTCTGTTTCTCGATGGCTATCGGCTCGTAAACCGCGGCGCCGGACAGCGCTGAAGACTTCTCCGCTGCCACGGAGGACCACAAATTTGAGCCCCACCCTACAAGCCCCACGGGTTGGCCAATACTCTCGACGAAGGCCAGCACATCCTCCACCAGGCGTTTGGGAGACAGATCGGAACTCTCACCGCTGAGACCGCGATTGCGGGTGTTCATCAAATAGCAGGTGCATCGCTTTTGCAATGTGGAGACCACGTGGCGCCAACTGATCTCGCTGGTCCCCGGACCGGCAGGAAGAAGCACCACCGGTGGCCCCTGTCCGACTACTCGGCCGGCAATTTCGGTGCCATCCTCCGATGTGGTTCGGTGAATTCGATCTTCCTTGCCGCTGTGATATCCAGTGCTCATGACATATCCTTGTCTTGTGTGATCGTGGATTCAAAGGCATCCCCTCTGGGCGGATTGCCAAAATGAAGTCTGAATGTCGGCAGGCATATGCCACCGTCAAGGTGTTCAATACAACCGACCAACGCCGATAGGGCGACGCCAAAATCATAACTCCGTATATAGACGATGCGTCGAGGCTATTCTTGGCGTGTCCACGCAGTGGCTCGATGCGCCCTGTGGTGATGAAGGCATGCCAGGTGGTCCGATATCGGTGGACCAGGAGATTGGGCGAGCGGGAGCACTTATTTTAAGAGTTCACGATCGGGACGGGGCGCGACGAGAAGCCCTGGCGCGGCTGAACTCGGCGAGCGCCAAAACCCGCGCCCTCGCCGTTGAAGTGCTCGGTAATCTAGGGGATCCGTCGACGATACCTGCGCTCACAAAAATTGAGGCCGGAGAGACCAATAAGGGGGTAAAGCGGGCGCTGAAGAAAGTGCTTCGGCTTCTTCAAAGTGAGTGAAGTGATATGGCAGCGCTTTGACATCCTCATTATCGCAGTGATCGGGCTTCACCACCGGAAGTGGGCTGCCACACCGGTGGGGGAGACCTGCCAACGAAGACCTGCTCCGAGGTCTTCATCGGGCGTGCTGTCAAAGTCCACGAACGTAAGGATTGCGCCGGTGGTGATGAAGGCGGCGCCACCGATATAGAGGAAGAGAGTGGTATTTCGGGCCGAACTACCGGCGGCTTCCAATTCGTCGACACGGTTCCAGTCGGCGGCATCCCGGGCCTGGGCGATTTCACTGGCGCGATTGCCGGCGCGGGAATCCAAAAGAGCCCCGCCAATGACCATGGCCGTGCCCACGCCGAGGGCCGCGTAGCCGGCGTAGTCCATCATCGCTACAGCTTCGGGGTCATCCTGGGGGCCCACGGGCTCAGGGGCTTCGGCCAAAGCCACGGCTGTGGTGGAGCTGTCGTCAGGATCGACCTCGGAGGTGAACTCGCCGGGGTGATATCCCTCTGCGCTTACGTGGAGTTGATATTCGCCGACGGGAAAGTCTTGTGAGATGGGGCAGGTGAGCACTTCGTCCACACCGTCCCCGCGGACTCGCACGGTAGCGGTTGAAGGGTGGCAGCGTACGCGCAGCGGAGAGAGGGTGACACAGTCCGTCAGGGCGTCGCGGCTCTCCGAGATCGAAGCGCGGGTGTCGTCGTCGATGTCTTCACGGCCTAGAAGGTGAGCAAATTCTTCTTCAGCCTTCTCACAGCGGCTCCAATCCATATAGGCTTGAGCGACGCGTATGGAGATCCGCGGGTGATCGATGATTTCGCGGGCGGCCTGGAGCTCGCTGATAGCTTCCTCAAACTCGGACTGATTGAGCAACTCGCCGCTGCGTAGAACGTGCGCCTCAAATGCTTCGTACTCTTCTGGCGAGACCTCCTGGGCTGCAACTTGGGATGCCGAAAAAAGGGCGGCCACAGAAATGGTGGCGGCAATGGCGACCGATCGAAATGAGGCAACCGTCCCTCGATGTTTGATTACGCTCATAGAAGAACCTTCAATCATTGAACAGATGTTGATCGATGAGATTATCGACATCGACGACACCTCTCGATTCGGTGTCATTGGATTCAGCAGATTCCGATCGGGTAGAAGTGTTGGTCCGTTGTGAGGGGGCAGAGGTGGGTCTGTCGGCGGCGACGGCTCGTTGGCGGACTTTTGGCTTCAACTCGACGAGAAACTCCTGAGAGGTGCCGGAGAGTTCGATGGACTCGCTGTGATACCCATCTTTGCGGAGGCGAAGGGAGCCGGGATTGTCTTGCGGAGCGAATTCCACCTCAAAGGTGGTCGTTCCGAGGCGCTCGTTTCCGGAGTAGACAGACGCTCCCGAAGGGTCGGATTCCACACGCACAAAAGAGAGTTCGATGGGTGCTTCTTCTGGTTCTTCGTCGTCATCTAGCTCGGCCGCAGCCAGGAGATCTTGTTCATCATCGGCGGGCTCAGGTTCATCATCGGCGGCGAGGAGTTGTGGCTCAACGCTGGAATCCTCGGCGCTTGCTTCTTTATCATTGCTTATCATCCAGCCGACGCCCAATGCCCCCACCAATAGCAGTACGACGGCGCCGGCCATGACCGCGATGGGCCTGGTATTTGCCCTGGGAGTGGGGGCAGGGGGCGCACTCGGTGCGGGAGAGACCAAGTCGACGGAGGGGGCCGGTGGGTCCGGGGCGGGCGAGGAGTCCTCGTCGTATCTTTGGTGTTTTTGCTTTGCTGAGGGCCGAAGGACCTTTGTGGGGCCCACGTCGAAATCGTCGAAATCGTCGTCGTTAGAGCTCGAGATGCCTCCGCCGGGCACCGGTGGTGGAACTTGTCTCGGTGGAACTTGCCTCGGTGGCTCTTGCTTTGGTGCAGGTGCAAGGGATGCGATGACGTGTTGGGGTAAGTCGCGCAAGACGGCGAGATTTCGCTCCTCCTGGTCAAAGACTTTTTCCAGGATGGTGGAAGAAAGCCGGGAGTTCGGCTCCGCCAATACCTTATCTCCTACAGACAATTTCGGAGGGATTTTGAAGCGAACGTCCTTCAGGGCCAGATACATCTCGTCGGCATCGGCATAACGATCATCGGGATGTTTGACCGTGGCTTTTCGAATCACGGGTCCCAGGGCGGACTCGGAGATGGCCCGGGGCAGTGCGAGAGGCTGCTTGAGGTGGAGCAGTAGTGTTTCGGCGAGCCCGTTGCCCACGAAGGCGCGTTGTCCGGTGATCATCTCCAGGATCACCAACCCTGCGGCGTAGACGTCTGCGGCTTTATAATTGATGCTCTTATCATTGAACATCATCTCGGGAGCGATAAACGAAGGAGTACCGGTGACGCTTCCGGCGGCGGTCATCTGAGTGGTGTTGGTGTTGATGAGCTTGGCGACACCGAAGTCGAGTAGCTTTACGTCGTCTTCACCACGGCGCGTCTTACAGACGAATACGTTGGCGGGCTTGATATCACGGTGGACCACGCCCTGGCTGTGAGCTTCGGCGAGTCCATCGAGCATCTGCAGGCCGATCGTAAGTGCCCGTGAGACCGGCAGGGGAGCCTCGCGTTGGATGATGTCCTGTAACTCCTCACCCTCCAATAACTCCATGACCAGGTAAAGGACACCATCTTTGGTCTCTCCTACGTCATATACGCGCACGATGGAGTTGTGATCGAAGAGCGTGGCGACCTTGGCCTCACGGCGAAAGCGGGCTGCAAAGTTCTTCTCGGTGACGATGTGTGGGTGCAAGATTTTGACGGCAACCTGTCTGCCCGTGCGCAGTTGCTCCGCCTTCATGATCACTCCCATCCCACCCGTGGCAAACGCTTCGCCGAGGCGATAGCGATTGTCGATGACGTCCCCGGGATATGGTAGCCGGGCAATTTTCGGCTTTTTACCCTCAATGGTCATGTATTCATGTCTGTGGCGAGTTGACTCTTCGCACAAAAAGAGCCTTTTCATCAACAAGTAGTTTCGAACGCAAAGGGTATCACAGCGACCGGAAGAGGGGCAAAGAAAACCACTCATAACCCACTTGAGGGTTGCCATTGAAGAAGGGGACGGGGATTGCCGTCACTGGCCGCACCGATTTCCCACGTGTCGACGAAGTCAAAGCCGGTGAAGTTTGTGCTCGTGTCGAATTGGTCTGTGGTGAGACCAACGCCATCTCCGCTGCTGCCGCTGTTGGGCTGTCCCGAGGACTCCGTGTCCCAGTAGATATTGAAATATTCTGCGATATCGCTGGTGGCGCCGGTCATCCCGCCTTCCCCCAAATCGGTGACCGAGACGGCACCGTAGGCGTAGCTATTTTCCATGATGCTGTTATTCCACCCCGTGATGCCGCCGGCAGCAGAAGTGGCAGAAGCTGAACCGGATGCATAGGAGTCGGAGATGGTGCCGTCGTTGGAGTTTTGTCCGGTGAGTCCCCCGGCGTATTCATCCTCGGCAGTGGCGTCTCCGCTGGCATAAGAACGTTCGATGACTCCCTCGGAGTTGACCCCGGCGAGTCCACCGGCAGCATTGGCAGCTTCGGCATTTCCCGATGCCCAGGACTCCGAGATGAGTCCTTGATTCTCCCCGACGAGTCCCCCGGCGATGATATTGGTGGCCGTGGCCATCCCCGAGGCAAATGAGTGAGTAACTCTGTGATTGGACCATCCAACCAGGCCGCCCACGGCATCCACACCGAAGGCGTTGGCGTCGGAGTTGCTGGTGGTGACGATGCTGTCCGTATTCCATCCGACCAGGCCTCCCACGCCTGCGTTTCCGGTGATCGTTCCCGATGACTGAGAAGATTGGATTTCGGCGTCCTCGATATTTCCCGCGAGGCCGCCGGTGCGGTCATTTCCGGTGACGTCGCCGTTGGAGGTGCTGTTCGTAATTTCACCGCCGTTGAGAAAGCCTACTAAGCCACCGATGGCGTTGCCACTTTCAGCACTAACGGTGACGTTCGTAGAGGAGTCCTTGATCTCGCCGAGCGCGATGCCCACGAGGCCTCCCACCACATCACCTTCCCCGGTGATGGTTGCCAGCAGGGCATGAGAGTCCAGAATCGTTCCATTGGAGCGACCGGCCACTCCGCCCACGATGGCGGCGCCGCCATCGACGGAGCCCGATTCAAGGGTGACTCCCGACAATAGGCCGTTATTTTCGCCGACGATACCACCGACCCACCCGCCGCTTGCCGCGATATCACCGGAGGCGGAGACGTTGGTGACGTTGCCACGGTTTCGTCCCGTCAGCGCTCCAGCCCGTTGGGCACCTGTGATATCTACATTCTCCAGGTGGAGGTTTTGGACCACTCCGTCGACCCCGATATGGGCAAAGAGCCCCACATAATTGGTGGTTGCCTGAGAAAGGCGGAGACCAGAAATCGTGCGACCCTGCCCATTGAATATGCCTTCAAACCGATTTTGCGAAGACCCGATCGTCTCTGCGTCTCCTCCTCCAAGGTCGATATCGTTCATCAACACGAAGGAGTCCGACAAGAAATTACTGGCCGCCATCAACTCCAGGAGGTCGTCATCTGTACAGATGCGCCATGGGTCAGGGATCGTGCCGGCGCCGCCGCTGAAGCTGTCGGCGTTGGGTTCACATTCCGGCTCTTCCATACAGATTCCGAGGATGCAGACCTCGTCGCCGGCACAGGATAAGTCGCATTCTCCACAATTTTCCGGGTCATCTTGAAAGTCCATGCACAGGTCGTTGCATTCCTCAAAGCCTGAAGCGCACTGGCACTGGCTATCTTCACAGACTTCGTTGTCGTCGCAGCTTTCACCGCAGGCGCTGCAATGAGCGGGGTTGGTGCTGAGATCGATGCAGATCGGCTCCGTGGGGCAGAGAGTTTCGGGTTCGGCGCACTCCAGCGGCTGGCACGAGCCTGCTTCACAGACTTCGCCGAGATCACAACTCGTTTCACAGGTACCACAAAACTCTGAGTCCACGAGAAGGTCCACACAGACTTCGCCGCATCTCGTCAGTTCGGGGTCGCAATTGAAATCACAGACTCCGTCCAGACAGGCCGCAGTAGCACCGGAGGGGGCGCTACATTCGTTGTCACATTCTCCGCAATGTTCGGGATCTAGTAGTAAGTCCGCGTCGCAGTCACCGGAGTCACCGTCACCGGAGTCACCGTCACCGGAGTCAGCGTCACCGGAGTCACCGTCTCCTGCATCCAGACCGGCATCGGGAACGAAGGCTTGATCTACGCAGATCCCATCACGGACAAGCACTCCACCTCCGGGGACGCAGCGCTCACTGGCTGCACAATCATTGTCGGAACGACATTCTGCTTGATCCGAGAGGGTACAGGCCGTCACGGCGAACAGGCAGAGTAGCCCTGTGATGAGACGAGCAAAATCCTTAAGGGGCGTGCCCATTATAATTCCTATCCTGGTACAAGGATTTTTCGGGTTATTGACCATGCCCAACGTTATCATGGCAGTCCTGAAAGAATCAATCTTTGCACCCTTTGCACCCACCGCATCCGGAAAGCCCCGATGTACGCCAGGCCACCCTATAATAGAAGATTCTTCGCGTACTGAGCCCGGCTCGTTTAGGCGCCGTTCGGAAGTATTATATTTGTCCTCACCAACGCCTGGCGCCGCAACTACCTGCGTAGCCCAACTATGCCCAACCCCCAGGCTTGCCAGGGGGATTAGACCGACGCGAACCCACAGTGCGTCGACCCAACAGACGGACAGAGCCTCATTTGCGTCGCGATGAAATCTCATGAATAATGCGGGCCGTTAGATATCGTACCTGTAGAGATCTAGGAGAGCCATGCAGATTGGTAGAATGTCGGGCGTCGGTCGCATTATTATGTGTTCTATGGTGGTAATGTTTTTGTTCGGCTGTGGGTCAGAGGAGGTAGATGATCCCAACCAGCAAGAGATTGAGGGCGATGCCGATGGTGACGGTGATGCCGATGCCGACGGTGATTCAGATGCCGACGGTGATTCCGAATACGAATCTCCCTGTCCCGATGGTCTGGACGAGGTGGATGATGAGTCCGACTGTCTGATCGATAACGCCTATTGCGAAGAGGTGGACGGGGTGTGGTGTACCGGGCCCGCTGAAAGTGAGCCCGTGCTCTTGGAGCCCGACGAGGCGCTCGAGACCGATCAGGATGTGCCGCTGTCGTTCGTGGTCGATGGGCACGCCGGCGATGTCGGTGGTGTGCTCCAGATCAACGTCGTGTCCGGTCCGAACCATGGAACCCTGACGCCCACCGAGGGAAATCCCCCGCTGGAGCTCACCTACACGCCGGACGATGGCTTTTACGGGGACGATGAAATTGAGCTTAGAGGCTCAGTTGACGACGGAACTACGACGGAGTTGTTGCGTCTTCCGATTCTTGTCCATCAGGTCAACACCGCTCCGGAGATCACGTCGATTCCGAACCAGGTCGTGGCGCCCTCCGGTTCGACGGGGCCGCTGGAATTTACGGTGACCGACGCCGAGACGGCCGCCGAAGACCTTGAGGTGAGCGCCGAATCCCTGGACCCGACCATCCTCCCTCAGGATCAGATCACCCTCGGGGGAAGCGGAGAGAATCGGACGATCGAGGTAGAGGCCGGCGAGGAATTTGGCACGGTAACGGTGGTTGTCACCGTATCGGACGGTGATCTTGAGGCGAGCACCGAGTTCGACGTGCGGCTGACCGAATTCTGTCCTCTGATGACCTATGATTGTGCGACGGGCTGTTGCCCGGCCGAAAGCCACGTGGTGTCGCAGCAGCGAGGCACTTATCCCTTCCTCGACGTCGATGACGATGACAACGTCTATATCACCTTCGCTCATCCTTCGAGCTCCGCCTGGGGCACGGGACTTACGGTTTATACGGCGGAGACCGGGGAGTGGGATTTCTTCTCTTACGGCAGCGGAAATACCCGCCCCAGCATCTTTGTGGCGCCCACGGGCCGCGTGCACCACAGCTATGCTCGGCGATCGGGGTCGGTCTATTATCAATACTCCGACGACCAGGGGCAGTCATGGCTCCCGCTGGACGGCATCCCGGGCACCCTTCGGATCGGTGGCACCTGCACCATGAGTGCCGATAGCGAAGACGACCCCCATCTAATCTGCGGCATGGACGGCAGCCTGGCCAACCAGGGAATTCCACGCCATATCACCTGGGACGGAAGCCAGTGGAATAGGACCCTCGCCGACTTCGACGCTTCCATCGGGCGCCAGCCAATTATGCACATGGGCTTTGCCGATCGGATGCATGTTGTACACACCTACGGCCCGACGGATTCGAGCCTTCATTATAGCTACGAGACCACCGATCAGTGGATCACCGAAGCGGTGCCGATTCCCGACGGATATCGCACCTGGTCGGCGGACCGAAGAATCGGCTTTATCCTCGCCGATAACGACGAGGCTCATATCGCTGTTGGTCTGCGTTCTGTCGACGTCGCTGAATTTCAGATCTGGTACGGAGTGCGAACCATCGACCCCGATACCGGCGTCGGCGAATGGACCCTGGAAGTGGCGATCCCCAATGCTGATATGGCCGAAAATACCCACCCCGATGTCTCCCTCGATCTCGACGACCAGGGCACCCCCGTCATCATGACCAATATGGGTACGGGAGCCTTCCGAGATGGCTCCGGTCAGTGGAATACCATCCAGACCGAAGAGGAGGTCCATGACGTGGCCGCCCATAATGGAAAGGCCTATATCGTCTTCCCCGTCGATGGTCAGAACTATGACGCTCAACGAGTTCATCTCTCGGTGATCGAGCTGGAGTGATGATGGACAAAACCTACTGTCCCTCGTGTCATAAAGCGTCGATTTTTTCAGGGGCCGACGCCACCGATGACTGTGAGCATTGCGGAAGTGCCCTCTTGCTGCAAAACCGGTGGTGGCTCCGGGAAATGCTCGGCCACGGCGCCTCGGGATATACCTGGAAGGGCGTAGACGTTGACGATGGCTCGGTGGTCGCCATCAAAGAGCTCAGTTTTCGACGACTTACGGACCTGAAGCAGCTGGAGCTTTTTGAGCGGGAGACCGAAGCGCTGGCTTCGCTGGATCATGAGGCGGTGCCGAACTTTATCGATCAATTCATTGTAGAAGAGGATCGTTTCGTCAGCGCTTATCTGGTCCAGGAGTATATCGACGGTGGGGTGCTAAAGGCGTCGGCGCGGACGGACGAGGAGGAGGTGCTGCAATTTCTGGAGGAGATGGCCGATCTTCTGGAGTATCTTCATTCCCGCCGGCCGCCGGTGATCCATCGGGATATCAAGCCCTCCAATGTGATGCGGCGGCTCGACGGCCGCTATGTTTTGATCGATTTCGGAGCGATTCGGGGCATCGTCGAGGATACGATGGGAGGGTCCACCGTGGCCGGTACGCTGGGCTATATGCCTCCCGAACAGCTCGTCGGCCGAGCGGTCATGGCGAGCGACTACTACGGCCTGGGGGCGACAGCGCTGGCACTTCTGAGCGGGCAGCAGGCTCATCACCTCATCGAACATCACCGCCCGGGAGCCTGGCGAGAGAAGGTCGAGCTGAGTCCGGCAATGGCGGATCTGCTGGAGCGATTATTGGAGGTCGACCAGGTACGACGGCTCAAGAATCCTGGCGCGCTCCGCCGGGCAATCGAAAAGGTGCGAAACCCGGGTCCCGTGCCTTCTGTATCTTCCGAGCCTTCCGAACCTTTTGAGCCGTCGCAAGATACTCTTCCCTCGCTGGCTGAGATCCGAGACTCCAAGAGAGAGCGGGTCAGAAGAGAGCGGCGCCGGGCTTCGTCGGGGCGACTTCGGGCTCGTGGCAATGGCGCGCGCTGGACGATATCCATCTTCGTCAGTTGCGCAATTTGCAGCCTGATTATCTTAAGCTATCTCCGGTGGACGCCCTGGCTTTTTCCAGAAATCTGGACCCAATTCGTTCATACCGGTGGCGGCATCACGGTGGCGCTCGTTTTTTTGGCCGTTCCCACATTCTTTAGCTTCATGGTGCTCGGCGCAGTTCCACTTATCGTCGCCCGAACACTTGTGGGCGAGGGGAAGGGGCGAGAATTTCTTTTGATACCAGGCGCCATCCTCTTCACAGTGCTTTATATGGGCTGGTCGATCATAGGGTTTTCCACCACCCCCGAAGATATCTACATCGTCCAGAAAGGAGAGGAGACCCGCTTTATCGCCCGCACGGTTTGCAAGTTTCGAGTCATCAACGAGTCGGGGCGATATGTCAGCGATTATACCCACGGCGCCTCGGGCTGTCGCACCGAGGTTGTGGACGGGCGCTTTTTGAGAGTGCAGACAGACAGTGGCCTGTACTACCTCGACGCCTGGAGCGGAGAGATTCTCTTTGACCTCTCCCGGGAGGCCCACAGGCTGGGAGGGGAAGGGGACTTTCGAATCCTCTCCACTGACGGCAGTGACGTCGAGGTCGAACTCCAGGATGGAATGACCCACAATATCAGCGCCCAACTGCCCGAGGGGGCCCGCTCGGCCCAGTTCTTCAGTCCGCTTGCCATGGAGACGAAGGTAGACACCGAGTTGCACCGCCCCACCGTGCTCATTCCGTCCAATTGCGGGGCCTGCGACGACTGCGGTCCCGTGGTGAGCCATTATTCCACGGCGTTTGGCGAGGGCAGGCAGATGGTCTCGGGCCTCGACGGTGAGGGGAGGGCGCTGTGGACCGAAGAGCAGTCATCGAGCGACTTCTTCGACATAAAAGCGGCCTACGATGTGGGCGGCCAGTGCTGGGTCTATATCCCACGGGGGCTGAATGTGAGCGAAGTTCTCGAGCTGGACCGCGAGACCGGTGGGTTGTCGAGGGTCTGGCGGTTTTGAGGCGTTTGCTAAGAAATTCTGATTGCTGGAACGAATCTTGAGTTACTTCTCAGTCGTGGATTGGATTGGTATTGAACGAAGCGACAAGGAGATAAAATGAAGATCGTGATCCCCGGAGGAACTGGAGATGTAGGGCGCGTTCTGTGCCGATTTTTTGTGGAGCGAGGAGACGAAGTCGTAGTCCTGAGCCGCGGGGCTTCGCCGCAACTCTCCCACGGCCGGGCCGTCCAATGGGACGGTAAAACCATGGGCGACTGGGCCCAGGAGATAGACGGCGCCGACGTGGTGATCAACCTGGCCGGGTGGTGAAGAAGGTGTTCCCGACTACTGGGGCTATAGCGTGGAGATCGCAACGCGATGGGATGCGCCTGGCCTGTTTTGACCATATCGCTAGCGATGAGCGTTAACCCGGAGCTATCATATACCGGTAGAGTTCTTTCGTCGCAGATCAGAAATTTCCCAACCCCGGCTACGAGAGAAGTTCTTCGTGCCCACAGCGGAGCTCAGCGCGCTCTTTCGTGCCCTCGCGCTTCGCCTTCCGCGAATCGTCCAGCGTCTCAGCGTCTCCGCATTCAGCGTCTCAGCAATTCAGCGTCTCAGCGTTGTTCTATGATGGCCCTCCACACCCAAAGCATCGCGCAGCGGCTACGCGGTGGTCGTTCACAACCGTCGAAATGCCGTAAAACTTATCTGTTGGACCACACTAGGGGACCAAAATCAACTTCCCAACGGTCTTGCCGGACTCGATGTCGGCGTGGGCACGGGCCACCTCCGAGAGGGGATAGGTGCTCACCGGTGCCGCTTTGATATGACCTTCTGCCAGCCACCGATCCAGGTCGGCCAGCGCCAGCTCCAGAATATCGGTGCGCTCAAAGAGATAGCTTAAGTTAAAGGCCAGCACGCTCTTGCTCTGTTGGGTCATTTCCAGCGGGTTGAACCGAGGCGTGCGAAGCCAGCCGGCGGCGAGTTTGAGCCAATTTGGCTTTCCGCCTTTCTTTGGCATCATGGTGTGAAAGCCGTAGACCACCAGCTTTCCCGCCCGTCGCAGATGGTCGTAGCTATCGGAGAGTGTGGCCACCCCGTTTGCGTCCAAGATTATATCGAACCCGTCGGGGGCGATCTGCTCAGCTTCGCCCCATAGATCCTGGGTGGACTTGTCGATGATGTGGTCCGCGCCGTGAAACTCGGCGGTCTCCACCTTATGAGAGCCCCCCACGACGCCGGTCACCTCGCAGCCTGCGATCTTGGCCAGTTGCACCAGACTGCCACCGACTCCACCGGCCGCCGAGTGGATCAGAACCTTCGCGCCTGGTCGAGGATGAGCGAGTTCATAAAGCGCATACCAGGCGGTCAAAAATACGGTGGGCAGTCCGGCGGCCTCTTCAACGCTCATGGATTCCGGTTTCTCAAAGACATACGCCGCCCTGGTAACCAGGTGACTTGCGTACCCGTTGAAGAGCGAAAGCGCGCAGACCTCATCGCCCACTGCCACATTTTCCACCTCATCGCCCACCTCGATGATCCGTCCCGCCACCTCAAAGCCCGGTGTGATTGGCCAGCCCACATACTCTTTTGCCGAGGCGTAAAGCCCCATTCGGACGATGACGTCAGCGTAATTGATCCCAGCCGCCTCCACCTCGATGAGGACCTCGTCGGGTTCCAACGCTGGGACCGGCACCTCTTCGAGTTGAAGTTTGTCGTAGCTTCCGGCGGAGTGAATGACGATCTTTTCCATCTTCTCAGGTCGGGTCTCGGGCATTTCGGTATTCTCCACGGTCGGGGAGCTCTGCTACGTAGCCGACGACCAGCCAGTGTCGCCTGAGAGCTGCAATGCAGAGTTTGGGGCCGATGACATCCTTGTCATCGCAAAGGAAAAAAGCGCTTTTTTTGTTAGCGTTAACAAGGATGTTATCGGCCCCAGAGGCAACGTAGATTGGAGAGGAGAAAAGACTTACGCTTTCAGCGCTGTCGAAACCCCATCCGGAAATATCCATGCTTATCCCGGGCGTCGTACTTCTTGCTGTCCGGGATCACCTCGAAGGTTTCCAGGTCTGCGTCCTCCAGGATCTGGAATTCGTAGTATACCCGGTGGGCGTCGCGGGCGTAGGAGCCAACCTTCTTCATCGGTGCAAAGCTCTCCCGGTCAGCCCCCTCGATTTTGACCATTCTTGGGAAAATGAAGTACACATGATCGGCGTCTCGAGCGTAGGTGCGATTGTCCGGCCAGCGCTCCAGGCTCGCTGCATCCGCTTCGGGAACGAGCTCCCCCCGGGCGTAGACCCCGCCGTTGATGACCATCACATACTCCCCAATCTCTCGGAGCTCGCTGATCTCGTCGAAGTCGAGCACTCGGGGCGCCCAGGTCCCACCGCTGAGAATCTGACTTCCCATCCTCAGGTGAAACCGATTCAGAACCTCGATGGGCCCCGTTACCGCTGCGACGACGGGGAGCGTGCTATCGCGGCGATAGATCCGGTCTCGGTCGGCCACAAATCCGTAATTTAGGAAGCGGAAGCTCTCTACGTCCACGTCGATGGGCTTGTGGTTGATATAGTAGCGGTGCGCATCCCGTGCCCACATCGATGGGTTCCTGTCCTCGGGAAATAGATATCGGAAGGTCTCCACATCCGCTCCCTCCACGGGGGCCAGGGGAGCAGCCCTGTGTCCATCGATATAAATATGGTCCTTATCCCGCATTACCCGGTCCACATATTCGAACGTGTCCCGATCGATATGGGGCTGTGGAACGTGCCGAAAATAAACCTGATGCTTATCTACCGCCACGCTCGGCCCAAGTGGTTCAAAGGTCTTGCGATCCGCCCCCTCCACCCGATTATGCCCCAGCTTCAACCAGTTCCCCTGGCTGGAGTAGACCACTCCTTGCCCCGCCTTCCCGTAGAAGTAGCTCGGCGAAATCTCAGGAGCAACGGGCTTTCCCAGCGGACCGCATCCCATCAATAGAAACGTCATGCCCCCGAATAATAAACTCCCAACCTTGCTCCAGCTCATCTTGATCTCTCCTGGACGGCGAACCCTTGCGGCCTCTCGATATTCTCGTTTCACGGCCAAGAGTAGCTGTGAAGGGAGGTGGCGACAACGGTACTTCTCTTGCTGCTCAATTCGGGATCGGAGGCGGGGGAACTCCTGGAGTTCTTGGGCCACGGGATTCGATAAACAACTCCGGGGGAGGAGCTCACCTTGAAGACCGTTTTCTAGTGCTCAACTAGATTGCCGATCTTTTCCGAGTGTGCAAGTGGCCTCAGTCCAGGTTCACTATATTCTATATTCCATATTCCGGAACTTGGAATGAGTAATTTTTGTGTTATGTTAGAAGGGCGTTCCGTTTTCCAGAATATGGAATATCGATGAATATCCTACGACCGCAAGACATATACGTTCTCCTCGCTCTGGTCGCAAATCATGAGCGCAAAGAGTGGACCTACGACCGTCTGGCCGACGAAGTTGGGCTGAGCACATCCCAGGTGTTTCGCTCTCTTAAGCGAGCCGAGTCGAGTCATCTCTTCGACAAGCAGATGCGGCGGGTTCGTACCCTGGAACTCCTGGAATTCTTGGGCCACGGGATTCGATACGCCTTTGCAGCAACGCCGGGGCGAATCCAGCGTGGATTTCCCACCTGCTGGGAGGCGCCGGGTCTCGAAGAAAAAATGAGCGCCACCGGTGACGAAAGATTCGTCTGGGCTGCTCCCAACGGAACGGTGCGCGGACAGGTCATCGAGCCACTGCATATGGCCAGCCTGGCGGTCATCGGTGAAAACAAGTCGCTCTACCAACTGCTTGGTCTGACGGATATTCTTCGGGTTGGTTCGGCGCGGGAGCGCAAGGTGGCGGCTAAGGTGTTGGCGGAGATGCTACGATGAATCCCCATTTTGAGATGCTCGAAAGAGCGCATCGAGAGCTCATCGCGCTAGGGGAGCCCTTTGTCTTTGTCGGTGGGGCGACGATCTCACTGCACATCGATGATCCCGCTGCCGGACCGGTCCGTGTCACAAATGACGTGGATTTGGTTGTCGAAGTGGTGGGATACGCAGAGTACTCAATCATCGAAGCGCAGTTGCGGGACCTCGACTTTGAGCAAGATTTGTCAGGGGACGCGCCGATTTGCCGTTGGATGAAAGATGACTTGCTCATCGATGTCCTACCAACGGAGCCCGAAATTCTGGGCTTCGCATCGAGCAAGTGGTTCACCGAAGGGTTTAGACATGCTCGATCTTACGAGCTGCCCACAGGAACCACGATAAAGGCTTTTGCTCCGATATATCTGTTAGCTGCGAAGATTGAGGCTTTCGAGGATCGCGGAGATGGAGACTGGCATCGTAGCCAAGATATCGACGATATCGCCACCATTCTCGATGCTCGGAGGGCAATCTTTGACGAGCTAGCAGCCGATAGTCGGGCTGCGATTTTTGTGCGAAGCTGGCTTAAACAGGAGGCGGGCAATCTGATCGATCCGATTGCCGAACATGCAAATGACTACGGTCGAGCGCACTACCTGGTCGAGCGGTTGCAACTAATGGACTGACCCGGCGTCTGCAATGGAGAGCTTCGAAAACGAGATCCGAGTAAGTCATGACTCTCGGGAGCAATTGCCTCATACTCACCTCTTTTGATCAACGTATTGAAAACTAAAGGGATGGTTATGAATGATGCAGGTGCAATAATCTGCTCAAAATAACAGTCACTGAACACGGTTCACCTAAATCGAAACTCAAGCTGATGATCGAAGTCAAAAGATGCGAACATAGCGAATTAACCGAAGCCATGAAATCTCAATTGGCGGACGACTATCTAGATGAAAATGATGCGCCCGTAGGACTTTACGTGGTTGGTTGGTATGATTTCAAAAAAACACCCAAGACGCTGAAAATTGGCGGCGAAACCTACGAAAACTCTGCCGAAGATTGGCAAAAGGGCTTCGACACACAAGCGAAGAGCCTCTCGGATCATTCTCGTACTGTCAAAGCGATCGTTTTAAACGCGTCATTGCCCGCCAACCTTCGGGATTAGCTAATATCTTCAGCGAACGAGGGTAGGAGGAAAACCACGAAGGTGGTTTTTAGGTAGCGTCACCAGTAATACCCCACCAGCCCATTCCCACCTCCCCCACTTTCCCCTTGACCACGTTCGCCGAAACTAATTACTCTCGAATCATTCACCACATAGATCCGTCCGTAGTATAAGTCGTAGAGGGGTCTCGCCGGAAATGTCGTTCATCCCAGGTCGTGTGACCTGGCGATGGGCATTTCATTGATTCGTCGCTCCTATGCCGGGCGACGCTTTATAATAAGCGAGAGGGTTAAGATGGTAGGCAACGTATCGAATGATGTGGTTATGCGTCAGTTGGAGTCCGGTCGTCATGTCTTCGCAATGGAGGAGGGGAAGAAGCGAGTCAGCGACGTCGGCAAGCTCACTGACGAGGAGAAGGCGGCATTGAGAGTTCATTTCATCAACGCGATTACAAAGGGGCGTCAGACCCTGAAGACGGAGCATTCCTATGCTCAGACCCGTGATGATAACAGCCAGGCTCGGGGCAATACGGTGGCCATGGACAACGAACTCGACACGGTGATCACCGACCTGCGCGACTTCGTGCTGATTCGCAGCCGCCACCGTAATGAGGAGGTGTCCGAGGCGGCCAAACAGATTCTAAAGGTCAACTTTCCTCGCGGGGCCAGGGCGATCACCCAGTTGAGCTTCGAGCAGCAATTGGCAGTGATGCAGACCATGATCAAAGAGTTTCGAAGCACCTTGAGCGACGCCGTCGACAAAATCGGGATGGGCAGCGACGTGGAGCATTTCGAAACCCTGGTCTCCGCCTTTCGAGATGAGATGGCCATCGTACATGGCCCGGTCACTACCTGGGACGAGGTCGTGGCGATGCGTCATCTGCTCCACGAAGCGACGTCGATGGCAAAGATTCAGGTCCTGGCGGCCTTCTCAGATCTGGACGATAAGGAGGCTATCGCCGAGCGGGAGTGGATTCTCGAGCCCCTCCGCGACCAGGAAGCTCGAGTGCTGGAGCGGCAGCGACGCCGGCGCCGGCCCGCTAATGTCAATCCCGAGACCGGCGAAGAACTCGACGGCGAGTTGCCCGTTGACCTCGATTTCGACGGACCTCAGGATGAGGCTTCGGACGACGAAGGCGATTTTGACTCCGATATCATCTAAGTCCTGCTGAGTTCGATTTAGAAAGCCCTCCTCAACCTATGGGGAGGGCTTTTTTGTTCTATTCGCGCGGCTTTTGCGTCACGCGATAGGGGGCCGGACATAGCTCGGCGCCACCCCGGAGATACCGGCTTCAAAAAAAAACAGCACTATAAGCGAAATCGAAGGAGGGGGGACCCCTGGAAAAGCAGCTGTCTGAGCCAAATTGAGGCAGTGTATACACCCGAAGAAACAGCGCTCCGAACCAAATCGAGGGAGGGGGGTCCCCAAAGAATGTCGCTATGGGAGCGAAATCGAGGGGGGTATGCGGACAGAAATGTCGCTATGAGAGCGGAATCGAGGCAGGGGGGTCCCCTGAAGAGGTCGCTATGAGTGCGGAATCGGGGGAGGGGGGGCCCAAAAAATATAGTGAGGTTAGTCGCGAAAAACGTAGTAGGGATGGATTCAATGCCCAACTTCTCAAGACGGCCCTCGGCCAATTTTTCCACCGGTAGACGCCGCTCCACCGTATAAACCTAATATAGTAATAATCGGCAACCGAGATTGCAGAAACTCACGGAAACGAAAAACTCCGGCAGGCCGACCCCTCCTGGCATACCTGGTCATTGGAACAGGCGCAGAGGCCGTCGATGCAGGCGTCGACGCTGAACTCCGGGTCGCATTCATCGTCGGACTGGCAACCGCAGAGGCCATCAGGGCGGCAGGAGTCTCCGAAGCCGCTCTGGCAGTCGTCGTCGGATTGGCAGGGGAACCAGCAATAGCCATCTTCGTGGCAGGAGCCGTCTTGACGCTCGCATATCGTGGCCGTGCCCGTTCCATCGAAGAGAGCTCGGTCGACGGCGCTCATGTTCAAGGCGTCGCAGTCGATGAAGTCACCTTCAGCGAAGGCGCAGCGGCCCTGGCCGTCGAAGTCGATGCACTCCTGGTTGTCGTCGCAGTCGTCGGAGTTGGCACAGGACTCGGTCCAGCCGCTGAAGAGGGGGATGCAGTCGTCGTCGGTGGTGCAGTTATTGGTACTCGGGGAGTCGGGTTCGGGGTTCCAGTGGCACGTTTGGTCGACGCAGTCCCACTCCTCCTGTTCGCCGCAGTCGCTGGGAACGTCGCAAAGGATCAAACAGAGCTGGCGCTCCAACGTGTCGTCACCGTTAGTGCTGGCGTCATCACTTGCGTCACCGTTACCGGCTTCTCCGACGTCGCGGTCGTCCGTGCCGTTGGCGTCTTCATCATCCCCGGTGTCGATGCCCGCATCGCCATTCTCATTACCATGCGCGTCGAGCTCGCCATCGTCAGTTGACGCGTCGAGTTCGCCATCGCCAATTGCATCGACACCGGCGTCGAACTCCTGTGTCGTCGGGTCTGTGTCTGGCTCCATGCCGCAACCGAGAGTGGCGGTGGTCACAAAGAGCGCAGCGATGATGATGCCTGGAAATCTCATGAGTTCCTTCGGCGTGGTGGCGCTGTCGAGGTCATGATCGACTCGCGCGAGCTCGCCGAGCTCGAGGGGGAAGTGGACCGATTCGAAAGGCGTTTCCTAGATTTCGTTGAGCGTTACGGGGTAGCAACGCTACACCGCCTTCCATTTCTCGTCGAGTGGTGCTGACCAGATACAGACTCGAACCTGTGACCTACGGATTAGGAATCCGTTGCTCGAATTACCTCACACCGACCGGAATCGGAACAAGTCACTCCGACAGAAGCCGGACCTTCTGGGCCTGGAATTCATCGTCGGTGAGGGCGCCGGCGACGTGGAGGTCTTTGAGCTCTCGGAGCTCTCCGGTAATGCTTCGTCTCGGGGTTCCCTGAGGCAAGCGGTGCTCCTGTCCGAGGTTGATCGTGACGTTCTGGCCCATCTGGTTGCCCTGGTGAGCCAGAGCGGCACCGTTGTAGCGGCGGTTGAATTCGGATTCGCTCATCAGGAGGTAGACGAAGCACTCGAGCAGGGCGATCAATGCGGGGATGAAAGTCCAGCAGAATAAGAAGTAGAGCAGACCTTGTACGGATTGGCCGAGGTAAAATTTGTGGACGCCGAGGCCTCCGACGAGAAGTGCGAGGAGTGCGGCAGTGCCTTTGGTTTTCATGGGTTAGTCCTTGTTTCGATGATGGGAGTGTGATGGGGCGATGGCCTCAAGGCGCTCTCCAAGGGGGAGTGTCTTAAGATTCTTATGTTCCAGGCCCAATACGACCGGGTCGGAATGGAGTTCGTAGACCCAATGACCGCTCTGGAGGTCGAGGTCTTCGGTGATGCGCCCTTGGTTGAGGAGGCCCTGAAGTGCTTTGAGTAGGGCCTCTTCGGTCCACTGAAGGTCTCGCTGGAGAGCCTCGATGGTGAGAGGGCGCTTGGCTTTTTGTAAGTGGGTAAAAATGCGGGTGCGGCGGGTGGTGGCAACCTCCGATAGGTCAACCTCATCGGGGCGGCTGTCAGGGGGGGAACGAAGCGCCATGATGAAGGCACCGAGGGTCAGAATGAGGAGCCCGGGCAGGGGAATGAAAAAGAGGAAAGCCGATGACCAAAAGGCGACGACGAGAAGCACAACGGTTGCCAGAAAGCAGGCGGTTGCAACCAGAAGTAGACTCGTCTTGGAGAGCGCTGGTAGGGGCAGACTCTCTTTGGTCTTGCCGACAACCGGTCGCTCCTGTTTCTTGCTCTGGTGAGTCGAGCCAGCACCAAATTCAATGCCCTGGCCATGGCTCATTTCGAGATCGCCTAATTTCATCTTCATCGCTTCGTTCACCCTGTTGAGGCTTCGTTGATGGGCTCAAGAGTAGTTGGGTCTTGTAAGAATTCGCAAACGTACAAATGATCGAAATAGGTTGAAAGTAAATCTTGTGGTGGGGTCAGACGGAAGTAATGAGCAGTCCGCGGTTTGAGTCATTGCTCTGCCGGAGGCTCCCGATGATTCCCCTACGGAGGGAGATAGCGGGGCGGAAGAGGAGGAAGTACCCACTGCGCCCGCTGCTTCGGGGTGGCCTCGTTGATGGCGAGGTCCCACCAGCTAATGGTGAGGACCTGCCCCCGGGTCCCTGATGCGAACTCGGCGAGGTCATTCGTGCGCCGGGACGTCAGATTTTCATTCTCTGCATCAGAAATCTCCGAGATTTCGACGCGCGCCGACCGGCTCATCGCCTTGATTCCCAGCTTTTACGGTGGGAACCAATATTGGCGCGAATCTTGTATAGTTTAGGTGGCGAGAGAGAAAGTCCGAAGAATTGACACCGGTGAGAAGGATACGAGATGCGAAAGAATTGGTTGATGATGATGATTGTCGCGTTATTTGTGGTGGCCTGTGGAGAGGAGGAGAGTGCCGACGATAATCGGTGGGAGTTCTGTCATGCCGAGCCCAGTTGTCCTGACGGAACGATTGAGCACAGCGATAGTGCCGATTGTCCCGAGGAGGACTGTGAGGAAGTGACCGAGTGCAATACCACCATCTATTGTGAACACCCCGTAGTCTGTGATGGGATGCCCGTTTGCCCCGCTGGAACGGTGCAGATCAGCGATGAATCGGAGTGTCCCGACGAGGGAGAATGCTTTTCCGAAAGCATGTGCAATTTCACGATCTGGTGCGCAGAATTGATTTCTTGCGGGGAGCCCTTCCCGGCCTGTCCCCCGGAAGCCAACCAGGTGAACAGCGAGTCGGAGTGTCCCGCGGACGTCTCCTGCTATGAAGTGGGCGGTGGCTGCGCCGGAAGCACCTGGTGCTGGGAGCCGGAGCAACCGATCTGCGAAGATGATCGGAGCTATTTCGATCAATGCCCGGTGGATTTCTGTGACGGACCACCGGAGGACTGTGATCCCTGCTTCAACGAAGGCCCCTACTTTGAAGACGACTGCGGTTGCGGGTGCGAGATCCGAGAGCCTCATTATTGCGCCGTCAGTGATGCCACCGGCGAAGGTTTCTGCGATATGATCGTGGCTACCGTTTTTGACGGCGACACATGCGGGCAAATCAGCGGGTGCTCATGTGTGGGCGAAGACTGCGACCGGTTCGAATCTCTGGAGCATTGCTACCGAGTCACCAGCGATTGCGATAACCAATGCGGTGACCCCGACGAAGATATCTGTGGGAACTATTTGGCGCCGGAGTATCCCGGTGGCCCTGAAGACTGCCCACAGGGTTCGACGTACACCGTCGTGGACTGCGAGCCTCGGTGTATCGAGCGGGACTCCTGCGAGTTATTTGATGATGCGCCGTGAGGGGGCGGCGGATGGGCGGGCTATCTCAAGCTCGGACCGGCCAATAAGATGTCCCGCGCCGATCTGGCGGCCTTTATGCCCGAGCAGATTGAGAGCGAGGAGTTCGTCGAAGAGGCGCCGATGGTATCCAACCCCTATCGTCAAGGAATGAGAAATTTCAATGATACCGACTGGACTGGCTGGATCCGATCACACTCGTTTAACAGGGTGTGATATTGTAGTGCAGTTGCTGGATCTGTATCATCGGCAATGATATCCCGTTACACGATGTAAATTAGGTTCATTCCCGATAACACTGGGAGATATGTGAATGCGTAGGTTTTGTTTGGTTTTTGCGACCTGTCTGGTCATCGCGCTCGTCGGCTGTGGCACCGACGATGTGCTCCTCAATCAGGGTGATAGCGAGAATGCGTCGCAGGCTGATACGGGGACAGAAGATCCCGATGCTCAGGGCGACGGGGACTCCGATGGTGATCCAGACGCCGACGAGGCAGATACCGGCGACGGCGACGACAAATATGCTTCTCCAAACCTATATCAGTCGACCTCCGCAGGCGGATCGGTCGAGGGTGGTGGATATCGAATGGTCATCGGCGTGGGAGCTCCTATTCCCAAAGGTCAGGCGGAGGGCGGGGGATACCGCATCCAGGTCGGCCCGGTGAGTCCGTAACTGAGCTGTTACTCCACAGATAATGAATGCCTACGATAGACATCGATGAGGTCTTGCGATGAACAGTAAACGATGGATTGCCCTGACGATTGCCTCTCTACTTCTGCTGCCGGCTTTGGCCAGCGCCGAAGTTCCTGCCGAGATTCCCATTCAGGCTTATCTGACCGATGACACTGGCGTGCCCGTCGATGGCACCGTGACGATTGGCTTCTCGATCTACGATGCGGCAACTGGTGGTACGGAACTGCACTTCGAAGAGCACACCGTCGACGCAGAAGCCGGTGCTCTCACGGCTTATCTGGTCCCCGAACTTGCCATCTTTGAGGAACAAACCGAGCTCTATATCGGGATCTCCGTCGATAGTGGTGAAGAGATGTCACCTCGACTCAAATTGGCCACAGTTCCCTATGCTGCAGTCGCTGGCAGTGCTGCCACGCTTCAGGGGCGCAGCGCCGACGATTTCGCCTCCGCCGACTACGCGCCATCCTGGGAAGATATCACCGATATTCCTGACGAACTCGGCAGCACCTACACCGCAGGCGTTGGCCTCGATCTCTTCGGCGAGGAATTCGTCGCTGATTTCAGTGCCGTGCAGCAGCGGGTTACCGGAAGTTGTCCTGCCGGAGAGTTCGTCATGGGCATCAACGAGGATGGGACGGTGATGTGCGGTGTCGATATGAACACCGACACAACCTATACCGCCGGATTCGGGTTGGACCTGGGCGACGGAGTGGAGTTTGAGGTCGAAACCGATCTGATTCAGCAGCGGGTGACCGGGACTTGCTCTCAGGGCGAAGCGATCATCGGAATCAATGAAGACGGGACGGTGATGTGCGGCGACGGCGGCGGCACCACCTACACCGCCGGAACCGGCCTCCAGTTGAATAACGATGAGTTCTCCGTCCGCAATGGTGGCATCGGTTCTGCTCAGATAGCCTCCGGAGCGGTCTCCAATAGCCATATCTCCAATTCCGCCGGTATCAGTCCCAGCAAAATTAGCGGCACCGCAGCCACTCTCAATAGCAGTCCGAATTTCAGCGGGACCGTTACGGCGAATAATTTCCAGTATACCGGCAGTAGAGCCCGCTATCTGCCGCTTCCGTCATCGGCTTTTCAGCCCAATAATGCGGAGAACTGGCGAATTAGTATCTTGGGTGGGCAATATGGATATACACCAACTTCCAGTATCAACTATCTGGCGGCTCCCATTCAGATTCCAAATGGTGGAACCATCACATCGTTAAATTGTTATGCCTATGACAACCATAGCAGCGAGAATTTGTCGGTGAGAGTCCGGCTAACCCGATCCAATATCTGGGTTAGCGAAGATGGGAATTTTACAACCTTGGGGCAGGGCACCATCGATACCAGCGGGCAGTCCACCAACCTTCAACTTGTGGCAATCTCGGGCATTGGAGAAACCGTAGATAGCGACCGCAATGTCTACCAGGTAAATATCCGGTATAACGGAACAGGTAGTTCTCTTCATCGCTTCCACGGCTGCAAAGTCCGCTATACGGTAGACTCCCCGGCGCCCTGATCCCGCAATAAAGAACCGGTATTCGGTCGCAGTGAAGATGATTGAAATCTGAGTCTATCCAATGCATCGGATCATCACAGTATTTGGATCATGAATCATTCAGGCTAAAGAAGAATGAAGCAGAGTAGAGCGCACTATATGAATCCTGGCGACTTCTAAGACGGTATGTCTTTTGGGGGATGCTATCAAATTTTGGATGAGAAGAATAATGAGACGACTTTCAGTCCCTACACTGGCCACAGTGGCAATAATTTTCTGCTGCTCACTCCTGGCTGTTCCGGCGTTTGCCGAAGATGGTAGTCCACCTGCAGAGGTCCCTTCTAGCGAGGAAGAAACCGGGGAGGAGCGGCCAATGACCCGTCGTGAAGCTCTGGATCATTTCACCCTCAATATGGTCGTTGTAGAGGAAACGTCATGGGTAGCGGTGGACCAATTTGGGCGCCAACGTGGTCGGAGTAGCGAGGTCTCTTTTTACCAGGGCCGCCATAAAATTCCCCTGACCACCGAGGAATTTCTACGCACCATCAACGCCGAATCTTATCTGGACGAATACCAGTCGATGCGCAATCGGCGACGGAATTGGTATATCACCTCGGCGGTGATGGCGGGGGGAGCGCTTGTATTTATGACAGCTGCCCTCTTTATGGCCGGCCGTGATGGTCGAGTGGCCGAAGCGGTGACCCTTCCGTTAATGATGGGAGGTTTGGTCGCAGGAGGCCTGTTCTGGCTTCCCTGTACAATCGGGATGATGACCAATGTCGATCCCATATCGCCCCATGAAGCGAGACGCCTGGGTGAAGAATATAATCTGGAGTTGCTCCACGACCTGGGGCTTGAACGAGACGATATGCATGACGACGCGGACGAAGAGAAGGCGCCGGGCGGACTTCGGGTCGACCTCTTCTTCAGTGGTGAAAGTGGGGGGATTGTGCTGGGATTTCGTTTTTGACACCGTCCCAGAACCCCGGTGGGGCATCTGGCCCGCGATCCGTGGACAAGGATTGGCAGATTCATTAGAGTCATCGCGAGCCTCAAAAGGCAGCGACCATTTACTTTCAGTCACGTTGGATTCTGATGATCTCACCAGTTTGGAAAGGGCAAAACCTCATGAGGCTCGGAGCAGGGTTGGCAGGTTTTCTTGTATTATTTCTTTCGGTGACCGGATGCGAGCGGGAAGATGATTTCGACGGACCCGACGCAGAAGATGTGGAAGAAGACGTAGAAATTCGAGAGCCCGGACCCGAACACGATGGTATCTACAGCTTCGCCAACGGATGCTTCACGATGGACGCCGCCGAGCCCGGAAGCGCTTCGGCGGCTTTTCTGCAAAAAGCCGATGGTGGTGGAGAGGAATATGCCTTTGTCGGCGAAGACGAGGATTCGGCCTCTCGCTTCTTGATGCGCGCCTCCGATCTGGGGACCTATCTCTTCTACGACGAGGAAGGACAATATCTTCTGGTTGAAGAGGACGACTTTCTTCGGCGTGGTGAATTTCTCTCCGATATTTTCACCCTGGACGACAGCTTCTTGCCGGGCGTGCAATGGGAATTGCAGATCTCGGAAACCGATTCCACTCGCTTTCAACTCCGACATCTGCGAACGGACCACTACCTGACCACCACCGGGGTGACCGATGCGGTCGACGAAGCCGCGGTGGTCACGCTCTATCCGGCCGAAGGATGCGCCGAATTTCCCGAACTCACCCTGGACGCCGAGGGAGAGGTCACCCCCAGGCAGCACGATGACGGTTCGGTCTACGGCTTTGTGGATACCCACTCTCATATTATGTCCAATTTCGGGTTCGGGGGAGCCGGGATCTTTCACGGGGCTCCGTTTCATCCCTTTGGTGTGGAACACGCCTTGCCGTCGTGTGAGATGTTTCATGGATCGGAGGGACGATCCGACCTATTCGGATACGGTTTCGACGAGGCCAGCGACGTAGATGAGCAGACCCTTTTGACCGCTTTCGTCAACGGCCAGACGCCGGAGTTTAACCACCACACCGACGGCTACCCGACCTTTACCGACTGGCCCAGCGCCCACGATAGCTCCACGCACCAGACCCAATACTATAAGTGGATTCAACGGGCGTATCTGAGCGGCCTGCGCCTGATCGTCAATCACGCCACCACCAATCAGATCATCTGCGATCTGCTGGCAGGCGCCGGAACCCAACCCACACGCTACTCCTGCAATGATATGGTCGCAGTCGACCGAACCATTGAGGAGACCCGTAAAATGGAGCGTTATATCGACGCTCAGGAAGGCGGCCCTGGCGAGGGTTGGTTTCGAATCGTGGAGAGCCCCGAAGAGGCCAGGGAGGTCATCAATGAGGGAAAGATGGCGGTGGTCCTGGGCATCGAAGTTTCCAACCTCTTCGACTGCTTTCTCGTTCCTCCCGGACAGGGAGAGCGATGCACCGAGCAATTTGTGCTCGATGAGTTGGACCGATATTACGAAAAGGGCGTCCGGGTGATCTTTCCGGTCCATAAATTCGACAATGCTTTCTCCGCCGGGGACGGGCATCGGGAAGTTATGGAGCTTGGAAACTTCGCTCAGACCGGACATTGGTCGAATTTTACCGACGATTGCCCCGATCTTCCCACGGTCTTTGATAGAGGCAATATTGCGTTCGGGGATCTGAATGAGCCCCGTGAAGATTATCTGGCGGACCCGCCTAACGATATGAGCGGCTTCGCCGACGACCCCATCAATACACTCCTCGGTCACGCCAGCGTTCTCTTCGGTGGCCACGAGGAGGGCGATTTCTGCCAGAATGCCGGGCTCACCGACCTCGGGGAGTTTTTGATGGAGGAGATGATGAAGCGAGGCATCATCATCGAAGTCGACCACTTTCCCCGACGCGGTTACCAGCGGGCTATTGAGATGCTGGAAGAATATAATTACCCGGCAGCCGGTACCCACGGAAATCACAATCGAGGGGAACTCTACCGCCTCGGTGGGATCTCCAAGTTCAACTTCGGGCGCTGCAGTGACCCGCAAGTGCCGGGAGCAAGGGCGGAGAGTCTCCGAGCACGGCTCGAACTTCTGGAGAGTCACGACCAATTCCCCGCCGAGGGTTTTGGGTTCGATCTAAACGGCTTCGCCGGCGCTCAGTGGCCCCGGTTTGGAGAAAATAGTATCTGCGCCACACCTCAGGAAAACCCCATCAACTACCCCTTCGAGTCCTTATCCGGTGATATCACTTTCACCGAACCCCGCGTCGGTGAACGGGTGATTGACTTCAACAC
>SKNI01000413.1 GCA_007120615.1 Myxococcales bacterium
CACCCATTCCCCCTTCCTTTCCTTGCCCTTCCTCTGCGTCTTGGCGGTTCTCTGCGCCTTGGCGATTTCCCTTGCTCTTCTCCCTTCTCTCTCCCTCTCTCCCTCTCTCCCTCTCCCTCTCCCTCCTTCTCTCTCCCTCCCCCTCTTGGTCCCCCGAAGAATGTGGCTACCTTTTTATCTGGAGTCGTAATTCCAACACTGTCTTGAAGGGGGGTATATGTTCACTCCAAAGACGACATTCGTAATCGCAATACTCATCGCTCTGTCGATGGTCGCATGTGAGACACCTACCACGATCGACGAGCCGGAGGCCGAACCATTGCCTCCGACCGTGGAAGAGGAAGAAGCTGAAGAGATGGAGGAGATGGAAGAGATGGAGGAGGAGGCCGAAGACCTGACGGCCCAACTCCAGGATCTTCGCGACGAAACCCTCGATCAGCGCCAGGAGCTCATGGAGCAATTCCAGGCGCTCAACGAGTCCTATATCGATCTCGAGATGGAAGAGCCCATCTCCCCCGACCTGGGCAGCCAACTGGTAGAGGTCAGAGAGCGCTATATGCAGCTCAATCAGGACTACCAGCAAATTGAGCAATATTTTGAAGAGATGGAAGACGAGCCCGTCGTCGGTCAGCTTCGGCCCGTCGTCGACGATCCTCAGGGCCAGCCCGGACAAGAGATGCAGCAAGATGATCGCCACAGCGCCCACTATCACGACCTGGAACGCGTCGGCACCCAGCATCAGGAGCTGATCTCGATCCATGGAAATATGGCCACCATGAATCGCACCGAAGATCGTCAGGAGCTAGCCGAAGAGCACGATGAACTGGCCGATCTCCACCGCGACATGGTCGAGACCAACCAGGAAATGATGCAGCTAATGGAACAACAATTCGATATCATGCCCATGGACGAGCCCATGGATGAGCCTATGGACGACCAGATGGATCAACCCATGGATGAGCCCATGGATCAAGATCAGGACGACGATATGTTCTAAGCCAGTGACGTGTCTTTTAAGGACACGTCCGGATCGGAACTCGGAGAGAAACGATATCTCCGAGTTCCGCATCTCGACTTCTGTCACGCTGCGGAGAATTTCGTGTTTTCTTTCCGGATAGTTCTGATTGTCATCTCGTTGGCCTTCGCTGGCTGTGCTTCGACCCCTTCGTCGACTCCTGGTTCCGCCGAAGAGGGTGAATTCACCTTGTCGAATATGCGACATATTCTGCAGCAGAGTCATGACGACCTGATGACGGAATACGAAGAACAGGACGCCATCTACGCCGATCTGGAATTAGACGTCGCCCTGGCCGAGGACCTCACTCAACACCTCACCGCGCTTCGATTTCTTTATCTTGAGTACCAGGTACAGCACGGGGAGATGCTCGCCTACCACCACCGGGCCACCCAGAATGGAGCGTCTCATGGAAACGTCGCCGATCCGACGGACCACCGCCATCGCCGCATCGATGATCATCACCATCACAACCAGATGGAGCGCATCGCTCGATTTCATCAGGAGTTGATCGCGCTGCACCGAGAGATGGCTCAAATCAACCGCCAGGCCCATCGAATCGATCTCGTTGAGCGCCACGAAGCGCTCGCTCACGAACACCGGCGCATCCGCGCGATTTGTGTGGAAGTGATGGTGTTGATGGAAGAGACCTACGGGGTGGACCCGGACGACGAATCGATGCCCGAATCCATCGAGAGCATTCCTGATGAACGGGAGGCTCCCGATCGGACCAAATTATTGTGATCTTACCAACCTGGTTCTTGATCACCATGGGCCTGTTGATCGTGGCCATCGTCATGGTCGACGTCTTCTGGAGCACCCTGTCGACCAACGGGGCTGGCCCCATCTCCGATGAGGTCACAAGCCTTATCTGGCGAATCTTTCGCATGATTCACCGGCGACGACAGTCCCATAACCTGCTCAAGCTCAGCTCCGTCATCATCCTGGTGATGATCTTTGGGATGTGGATTCTATTGTTGTGGACCGGGTGGACGGTGGTCTTTATCTCCTCTACAGATGCCGTTCTGGTGCAGGAGACCCAGGACCCGGCCGCGATTCGAGAGCGAATCTATTTTGTGGGAATGACCCTCTTTACTCTGGGCACCGGCGACCTGGTGGCCGGCGGATCGGGCTGGCGGCTGATGATGTCCATCGCCGCGTTCAACGGTCTGCTCTTTACCACCCTGGTCATCACCTACCTGTTGCCCGTGGTCTCCGCCGCCGTGGACCGACGCCAACTGGCTCTCTCCATCTGGGGGCTCGGGGAATCGGCAGAGCAGATCCTGGTAAACGGCTGGAATGACGGCAATTTTAAGCAATTGGAAGACCAGCTCCACGCCATCTCAATGCTGCTACTTCTTCACGCCGAGCGACATCTGGCCTATCCCGTATTGCAATATTTTCACGCCTCCGATCCCCGGGCCGATCTCTCCCCGCGGATCGCGACCCTCGACGATGCAACCTCTCTTCTGGAGTTTTGCGTCTCTCCCGATACCCGCCTCACCCCCTCTTCGGTGCGATCAATGCGACAGGCTCTCGATTGCTATTTTCGCCGGGTCGAAAAACAGCATATCTACCGGGCCGACAAGCCCCCGCCGCTTCCGGACTTCGACCGGTTGCGCAAGGCCGAGATTCCCCTCTGCGATGGTGAAGCGATGCGCGAAGGGTTTCGCCAAAACGAAGACCGTCGCAGGTTATCTTACGGCCTTCTTCGCGGTGACGCCTGGCACTGGGGAGATTAGTCGGTACGAGCTAGAGATCTTTTAATAATTCCGCTGCGGCCTGACGGCCCGATTGAATGCAAAGCGGAACCCCGCCGCCGGGATGGGCACTCCCGGAAGCCAGATATAGGCCGGGGACGCCGGGTGCTCGATTGGGTGGGCGCTTAAAGGCCGCAAATCGACTATTGGACGCCGAGCCGTAGAGACTTCCCCGACTGCCGGGGAAAGCATCGGCCAGCCCCTGAGGCGTTCGACGCCAGATCACCTGGTCGTCGTCGTCGATATGGCCTTTTTCTCGGAGTCGGAGCATCACTTTTTCTTCAAAATCGACCCAATTCGTCGAAGAGCCAGTTTCATCGATGGCCGGAGCATTGGCCATCACGAAGAGGGGTTCATGATCGGCCCAGCCCGAAGCGCGATGAGCTTTCTCCTTTGCACAGAGGTAAATGGCCGGCTTCGACGGAGGAATCCGACGATCGAAGAGGTCGACGAACTCCTCCATATAATCGCGCTCCGGAAAAACCACGGCGTGGGCAGCTCGCTCTTCGGCAGGTCTTCGCCGAGCCCGGATGACGGCATTAAACCCTGACGTCGACAACGGCTCGTCCACCGATACACCGTGATCGCTCTTCTCCTGCCAGAGGTCCTCGATAAAATGGCGCACATCGGCGTTGATCACCACCGCATCGGCATCCACCGCACCGTCGGCCCACGATATTCGATACCCCTTACCGCTGCGCTCAACCGAGGTGATGGCTCGGTGGAAGCAAAACTCAAC
>SKNI01000383.1 GCA_007120615.1 Myxococcales bacterium
AAATCGTGGACGTGGCCCTGGCCTCCGATCACGCCGGATTGAATATGAAGGCTGATCTGGTGGACTGGCTTCGCACCGCCGACCGGGTGGTCCGCGATCTGGGCCCCGCCGACACTCAGGCGGTGGATTATCCGGAATTCGCCGGCCGCGTCGCCCGACAGGTGGCTAGTCATAAAGCGATGCGTGGAATTTTGATCTGCGGCTCCGGAATCGGAATGTCGATCGCGGCCAATAAGGTCGCCGGCATCCGCGCTGTGGTCGTCACCAACCCGGTCCAGGCGAAGTTGGCCCGTCGTCATAACGACGTTAACATCCTCTGTATCGGAGAGCGGCTGACGGGACGAGACATGGCGCGTGAATGCGTCCAGGCTTTTCTCGATACTCCGTTCGATCCCGGCGACGACGGCCGTCACCAACGCCGCGTGCGCCGAATCCATAATCTCGAAGATTCGTCGGGCGACGCCGAATAGCAACGCCACCCAACCTCTCTACACCCCTTAAATTACATGCGCTGTCCCTTCTGCGGCCACCTCCAAGATCGCGTCGTCGATTCCCGACAGGCTCGCGACGGCATCACGATCCGCCGCCGCCGGGAGTGCCTGGAGTGCGAGCGCCGTTTTACCACTTATGAGCGCGTGGAAGAGACCTTTCCCCAGATCGTCAAAAGCGACGGCAGCCGTCAGGACTACGATCGTCTCAAGGCCGCCAAAGGGATTCGACTGGCCTGCAGCAAGCGCCCCATCGCCACCAAAGCCATCGACGATGTCCTGGATCGCGTAGAGCGCCGGATGCTCGAGGAGGGCGACCGCGAGATGAGCAGCGATTGGATGGGATCGGCGATCACCTCGGAATTGCGCGATCTCGATCCGGTAGCCTATATTCGGTTTGCCAGCGTGTACCGAGGCTTTAGTGATATCGAAGAATTTTTGCAGGAACTACGAGATCTCGACCGCTTTCAACGCGACAGCGAAGCCGAGGAAAACGCCGAAGACGGCGAGGAATAAACTGTCATGGAACTGCAAAAGGGTAGCCCCCGGGACCAGCGTTTTATGGCCGAGGCCATCGAATTGGCCCGCCGCGCCACGGGACGCACCCACCCCAATCCACTGGTGGGCTGTGTCATCGTGCGCGGTGATTCGGTGGTGGGACGCGGCTACCACGCTCGCGCCGGAACCGACCACGGAGAGGTCGCGGCCATCAAAGACGCCGACTGCGACTTGACGGGATGTGATCTCTACGTCAACCACGAGCCCTGCTGCCACGTGGGACGCACCCCGCCCTGCACCGACGCGATCCTCAAAGCCGGCATTGGTCGCGTCATCGTCGGCACCATCGACCCCGACCCCCGGGTCAGCGGCAAAGGTCTCGAGATTCTTCGAGAAGCCGGAGTCGAAGTCCTCTGCGGTGTTTTGGAAGAGGAAAGCCGACGACTCAACACCCCGTTTTTTACCTATATCAACCATCATCGCCCCTTCGTGGCCGCCAAATGGGCCATGAGCCTGGACGGAAAAATCGCCACTCATAAGGGTGATTCCGCCTGGATCACAAGCGAAGATGCCCGCCTTCGAGTTCATCACCTCCGAAATACTCACGACGCCATATTGGTTGGTACATCGACAGTGCTGGGCGATAATCCCCGGCTGACCTGCCGAATCGAAGGAGGCCGAGACCCGGTGCGCTTTGTAGTCGATGCCCGCCTTCAGGCGCCGCCGGATCATAAGATCTTCAACCTCTCGGAGTCCCGAGCATCCACCATCGTTCTCACCGGCCCCGATGCTCCCGACGATCGAAGGCGACAGCTCCTCGATCAGGGAGTGCTTTTATCCGAGGTCGAGGTCGATGACCGCGGGTGGCTGACTTCCCGGGGAATCCTGGACGCTATTTATGAGCATCAACTCACCAGCGTCCTCGTCGAAGGCGGCGGAGCGCTCCTGGGATCGCTATTTGACGCCGGACTTGTCGATTACGCCTACGCCTTCATCGCTCCCAGACTCATCGGCGGTGCCCACGCCCCCACTCCGCTGGACGGCCGAGGCATCTCCGCTATCTCGGAGAGCTTTTTTATCGAAGAGCCCACCGTTGAATCGTTGCCGCCCGATCTTTTGATTCACGGCTACGTCAGCCAGAAGTCCCACGCTTCTGTCGAAGCCCTTTAAGGAGGCCTGAAGATGTTCACCGGACTCATCGCCGACATCGGCCACATCGCTTCCAGAAAGCAGAGCGGCGAGAATTGGACCCTTGCCATCAAGACCTCCTTTGACACCGACGATATCGAGCTCGGAGAGAGCATCGCCGTCGACGGCGCCTGCCTGACGGTCACCTCCACCGGCCAAGACTCCTTTACCGTCGACGCCAGCCCCGAGACCCTCGCAAGAACCACGCTCGGAGACCGGGCTACCGGCGATCCCGTCCACCTGGAGCGAGCCCTTCGGGTCGGCGACCGCCTCGGTGGTCACCTGGTGCTTGGACACGTCGACGGCGTTGGGAAAATCCTGAGTCGTCGCCGAGACAAAAATGCCTGGCTCTTCGAAGTGCAGGCTCCGCCCGAGGTTGCGCCTTATCTCATTGAAAAGGGCTCGATTACGGTTGACGGCGTCAGCCTTACGATCAATTCCGTACAGGACGCCTCCTTCGGACTCGCCATCATCCCGCACACCACGGAGAAAACGGTTCTCGCCGATTACCGTGCCGGAAGACGGGTGAATCTGGAAGCTGATATTCTTGGAAAGTACGTCCGTAAATTTGTCGGCCTCACCTCCGATTCCGACCCTTCCAAGGGGAAGGGCCTGAATCTGGAGACGCTGATCGGCGCTGGATTTCACAACTAAAGGAAGTATCCCGTGAACGCTCAAGCTGTATCTGAGGGAGCCATCGAACGAGTGGAGCGAGCCCTGGCCGCTGTTGCAGACGGTCAGATCGTCATCCTCACCGACGACGAAGATCGAGAAAATGAGGGCGATCTCTGCATGGCCGCCGAGAAAGTCTCTGCTGAGCAGATCAACTTTATGGCCACCTACGGCCGGGGTCTGATCTGTCTGACGCTGACCGCCGACCGTATCGAGGCGCTGGAGATCCCCATGATGGTCAACCAGAACTCCAGTCCTTTCGGCACCGCCTTTACCGTCAGTATCGAGGCCGCTCAGGGCGTCACCACGGGGATCTCGGCCGCCGATCGGGCCCGCACCATCGAGGCCGCCGTGGCCGAGGGAGCGGGACCGGCCGATATCGTAATGCCGGGCCATATCTTTCCGCTCCGCGCCAGAGACGGAGGCGTTTTGGTGCGCACCGGACAGACCGAGGGAAGTGTCGACCTGGCCCGCATGGCAGGCCTGGAGCCCGCCGGCGTGATCTGCGAGATCATGAACGAAGACGGCACCATGGCTCGCCTCCCGGAGCTGCGTGAATTCGCTGCCCAGCACGATCTGGTCTTATTGTCGGTCACCGATCTGATCACCTATCGCCTGCAACGAGAGAGCATCCTGGAGGTCGTCGAGGACGCTCCCCTGAAGA
>SKNI01000463.1 GCA_007120615.1 Myxococcales bacterium
AACGTCAGCGATGATCAGGGATACCTGGACTCCATCGGACGTCAGCAGTCGGCAGAGTTGTTGATGACCAGCCGTATGGCAGAAGCCAAGAACCGCGCTGAGGCCAGCATTCTGGACGCGGAAAACCAGCAGAAGCGAGCTATCGCCAAGGTCAACGCCCAGATGGAGATCGCCAAAGCAGAAGCGGAACGTCGCGTCATCGACGCTCAAACCCGTGCGGAGGCCATGGTCGCTGAGGAACGCGGACAGGTCGGTGCGATGGTCGCTCGTGCTCGAGCGAGCCTCGACGTACAGCGAGCGCGTCTGGAGCAGGTCAAGCGCCAGCTGGCAGCCGACGTAATTCAGCCTTCGCAAGCTCGAAAAGCAGAGCTCGAAGCCGAAGCCAAGGCACTGGCCGCGACCTTCATCGAGGACGGCAAGGCCAACGTCATTGCTCTTCGAGAGCTGATCGCCACCTGGGAAGCTGCCGGTGAGTCGGCGCGACCGATCTTCTTGCTTCAGCAATTCGATACCCTCCTGGATGCGATGATGTCCACGGTTCAGGAGATCAAGATCGATAAGATCACGATCATCGACTCCGATCTCCAAGATGTGGATCGTCACGGCACCCCGGCCTTGAAAGCGGCCAGTGGTTCGGAGCAGATCAAGGAGACTCTTGGTCTGGACCTGCCTCGGATGCTTCAGGGGCTCGCCGCCTTGCAGGAAAATAAGTGAGGTTGAGGTTCTGGTAGCAAAAGAAAGCCCGCGACTTTTGGTCGCGGGCTTTTTTTCGTGGTGCGGAGTCGCCTCAGCGCCTCAGCGTATCAGCGTCATAGACCAGCCCGATCGCCTGCTGGGGGAGCCAGCCGGTGGCGCCGGAGGGAAACTCCACTTCGAACCAGCCGTCGCGGTGCTGGCGGATGCGGGTGATCGCGCCGGGGGGGAGTGCTCCGTTGTCGTTGTGGGTGGTGGCGTGGTGGGCAGGTGCGACGCGGAGGTGTTGGGATTCGACGATGACCACGCCCAATTCGGCGTTTCGGGAGAACTCCTCAACGTAAAGCCAGCCGGCGGCGGTGATCAGCGAGAAGAGAAGGCTCGAGATGACCAGACCGACGAGCAGGGCTCGGGACTCGGGTCGTCCCGCAACTCGACGCACCAGGACCAGCAAGAAAGCGAGCCAGAGGCCAAAGGCGATGAACCAGGGGGCCAGGTGTTGGAGACCCGTAGAGGCGACCTCCTGCGGGGGGAATGCGGCGACGGAGGCATCCTGGCGGCTCACCGCAGAGATGACCCGGTCCAGGTTGTCGCGGACGGCTCGGGTGTCGGCGCCGTTGGCCAGCGCGCCCTCCAGATGGAGCCGGGCTCGGCCCAGATCACCTGCGCGGGCGGCGGCGGTGCCGGCGTTATAATCGTAGGTGGGATCCGAGGACTGGGCCGCAAGCAGGGCCCACTGATCGGCGGCGCGGCGCCAGTCCTTGTCCTCCGAGGCTTGTTGGGCGGAAGCCAGAGCGGTCTCGGATGCCTCAGTGGTGACCGGGACGGTCGCAGCGAAGAAGGTCATCAGAATAACCAGGAGAAGTCCTACCGAATGGGCTGCCGAAGGGGGAGGATTGTCTCGAATCCGGGTCTCCAATTTATATTGCCAGGCCAGAAGATCGTCGATGAGCTCGCGGGTATCTTCTTCCAGTTCGTTGAGACCGTCCTGAGAATTACCCGGGGCGTAGCGCTGAGCAATGAGGGCAGCCACGGTCTTAGAGGTAGCCTCGGCGAGTTCAGCGGGAACTTCGAGCGCCTGGAGAGCGCCGTTGACCTCATCGACGGTCAATGCTCCAAGCTGGGTACCCAGGCCCTCGTTGAGGACCAGACGTAGGGACTTTAACAGGGACTCCGGGGTGGTGGCGCCGTCGCTGGCGGTGAGCAGGGCGTGGGCCTTCCGACGAATACGGCGTCGTTTTCGAGCCGGACCTCGGTGATCCTGAAATCGCTTCGAGAGGGGGGCTTCGACGACGAGCAGCAGCAGGCCCAACGCCGGAAGGGCGTATGCCCACCAGGGAAGCGAACGAGTCGGAGATTCGGCGCTCAGAAGGGATTCGGGAGGCAGAATGTCGTGTAATTCGGCGAGGATATCGGTCTGAGAGTTTTCATCTTCGGTAGCCCGGTCGCCGTCGCCGTCGCCATCGCTGTCTGATGCGGGGAGAGCCCCGGGTTGGATCTCCACGCCGATCGGGTCGGAGCTGTGGGTGACATATTCTTCGTTATAGGGATCGAAAAAGCTGAAGATCACCGAGGGCAACTCCATTTCACCTTCGCGAAGGGGCATCAGATGGAAGGTAAAGGTTCGGGTTCCGCTGATGACTCCGCCGCGCGTCGATTGGTCCACGTCGTCTTCGGTGTTGATCAGCTCGAAGTCGTCGGTAGAGGAGAGATGAGGAGTGGCCAGTCGTCCCGGTCGTCCGAATCCCGTGATGGTGGCGGTGATGGAGAGCCGTCCGCCGACTCGCGCGCTTCGAGAGTCGCTGTGGACCTCGAGCTCCCAGTCTCCCACGTTGGTCTCAGAGAAGGTGTCCGGGGCACCGTCCGGGAGGGGGCGAACGTTGATCTGGAGGGGCTCGGACTCCAGGGGGATTTCTTCGCCGGATCCGCCGAAGAATCCACTTCGAATCAGTGTTACGTCCATGGAGTCGACGGTGGCCGGGCCCGGTCGCAGGGGGAAGATGGCGATGGAACGCATGGTGTTGACCTGCCAGGTCTGGCCGTCGCGGCGCTGGAGGTTGCGACGCCTGGGGACTCCATCGCCGAGCTCCTCGATCCAGAAGTCGTCCAGGGCCGGGTCGCCGGCAGGGCGGGCGCGAAGGCCTCGATTTCGCTGGTTGAGATAGAGGTCGTAGCTCAGAGTGATCTGCTCACCGACGTAGGGGGAGTGGTCCGGCTCCAGGTTGATCTCGACAAATCCCACCTCCGAGGTGGCCTGTCGCTGTCGGGTCGCCGGTTGATCGCGGGCCTCTTCGGTGACCCGAACCTCTCGAGGATTCGGAGTCAGTGTGCGAGAGCCGATGGTCACCTGAGGGGGCTGGATGGTGTAGGTGCCGGTCTCGGAAGGTGCCTGAAGGTGGTATTGGACTTTCAGTGAGCGCTGGGCCTGTCGATTGCGGACGTAGAACGAGGGAGACGACGACCGGCCCACGACCTGGAAGGGGCCGAAGTCGGGCGCCCGGGTGACACTGATATCGTAATTGCCCTCCACGGAGGCGTTGATCTCGTAGCGCACCGTCTGACCGGGGGCGACCGCCTGGGGAGCGACGGATAGGTCTACCTCAATGTCCCGCTGGGCCGAGGCGTCGGTGGACCCGATGGCCACCAGCGTCAGCGCGAGAGTGATTGCCAGAAGATATCGGAAATGTCGTTTCATAAAGACCTCCCTTACCAATCCCGTTCGAGTTGGCGACGTGGGATGTTCTTGAGTCGCTGATGAAGCTGGAAGTTCTGGTCCGAGTCCTCCAGGGATCGCAAGATATCGCGGTGCTCGGCGCT
>SKNI01000720.1 GCA_007120615.1 Myxococcales bacterium
GGGGTCGCAGACTTCGGGTGGGGTGGTGTGTACTGCCATTTGAAACTCCAAAGCTCGATGAAAAAGGTCGCTATTCACGAAGGCTGGCCAAACAGGCGCCGGTGGCAGCGAGGGTGGCAAAAAGGGAGCCGAAGAATGCGAGCGAGAGGACCCAGGAGCCGCCGAATTGGGAGGGCCACAGACCGGTCATGGGCACCAGCGTCGCCAGTAAAACCAGGACGGCGGCGAGCCATGCGGAGCGGGATCCGGCGGTGCCTGGGCCCCATTGAACGGCGGCGATGATGACGAGGGCCAGGGTGACAAAACCGGCAAAGGCCAGGTGCAAATAAAGCAGGCGCAGACCGGCCCCGAGGCCCCAGTCCGCAAGCGGCGGAACGGCGATGGTGGCGAGCATCAGGGCGTTGAGGATGAGAAAATAAACGACCCGGCGACACCAGAGGTCCAGCCGAGGCCAGAGGCTGTGAATGATCAAGGCCAATCCCGCGGCCAATAGACCGGCAGCGGCGCTTCCCAGTAGGGGCAATAGTTCCGGGGCGTAGGCCCGAGGAAGGCCGACGAGAAATACAAAGGCCACGCTCATCGTGATAAGAATACGGCCGAATCGCTCGTTGGTGGAGTCTTTCGTGTCGACTACGGAGCGCAGAAGTCCCAGCGCGCCCAGAACCAGCCATCCGGCGCCGAAGAGTTCGACGAAGAAGTGGACCGTGGCCACCTCCCACAAGATGCTGTCGACGCCGCCCATCATCAGGCCCGCCACCGCCCAGGCGCCGAAGGATGAGATGACCAGTGAGGCCACGGCGATGTCCCACAGCTTGAGCGTCGGCGTTCGGGAGATGCCCCGGTGGGCCCGAAAGTACACCACGGCGAAGGCATACCAGGAGAAGATCGCAAATCCGCTGAGGATGGCCGCCACAGGGAGATTGGCGCTGCCGATGGCCACCGACTCGTAGCCCCAGAGGATGAACGCCGGAAAGCTGACCAGCGCCAGAACCCAGGCGCTCCAGCCGACGATGCAGACGGAGCGATGGCGCGGCCGGCCCCCTTGCGCTGGCCACCGGGCGGCCATCAGGGCCATCAGCGCCGGGGTCGCCCAGCCCATCAACATCAGGTGAGAGTGGCCGTGACGAAGGTAGTCGGGGCGCAGTCCCTCGGGAAATCCGGACATCATGCCCCAGCGAAAGGCGACACCTGCGCCGGCGGCGATGACGAAGAGCCAGGCGCTGGCGATCCAGAGGGTTCGAAGCCCTTTTGTCTGGTCCAGGTTGTGGGTCATGGCGTCCTCCAGTCACAGAGATATTTAGCGAATTGAATAGAGCTGAGCGTAAAAGATTCAGGGACGGCGAATCACACAGCCCGTGGGACGACGGGAGTCGGTGTCGGGCTCGGCGCTGCTCTTCCAGGCCACTACTGCTTCTTCGACGAAGGATTGGGTGCCCCGGCGGGAGATGGAGATGGGCCGGCCCCGGTAGATGATCTGGGAGTCGTCGACGACAACCACCTCCGGGGTCATCGTGGCGTTGAGGGCGATGGCCAGTTGAGCGCCTTCGTCGCGGTAGACGGCAAAAGAGAAGTCTCGCTCTTCACCGGCATCTTCTGCGTCCGAGGCGCTCTGGTCGGCGTTGGAGTGAACCACGATGACCTCGACGTCGAGATGGGCGTTTTGCAAAGCCTCGATGGAGGGCTCGGCGTTTTTGGAGCAGGGGCTATGAGCCGACCAGAACCAGTAGACTCGCAGTTGGCCGTCGGCGGCCAGGCCCGGGCTGTGGGCGGCGTCGCCGTCGCCGTAGGCCAGTTGCAGATCGGGCACATCATCGAGAGACGACGTTGCCTGGGCAGTGGTCGGGCCGACGGTAAACGCCAGGGTTAGTGCCGCGAGGGCGGAGAATAAGAGAACGCTCGGTTTAGCTGTCATAAAAGACCCTCCTCAATACAAGGCCGACGCCGGGGCCGACCTGTCGATTCTGTCCGGCGTACTCCAGGGGGATATCCCAGGAGCCGCGGAGCATCAGATAAAAGTGTTCCGTGAGATAACCGCCGGCCTGAACGCTGAGTGTCGTTATTCGCTCGCGGCTGTGGGCGGCCACATCTGCGTCGATGGTTCGGGCGAAGGTGTGGGCGACCTGGGCGCTGGATGCCAGATAAAGCGTCTCGTCCCAGAAAAAGGGAGCGCCAACGGGACGGCCAAAGGAGAGGCGCCCGGCGCTTCGCATACCCGGTCGCACCCTCATCTCACGAGCATCGGTGTAGGGAAGGGCGGCGAATCCGGCGGCTTCGAGGACCAGAAAGTTTCTCTGAAAGACCCATTCCACCTGGGCGCCGAGGCCGGCAGCCCAGAGCCCGGCGCCGGTGACGTCGCTCATCAAAAGACTGGTGCCCCGCTCCATCGACTGCGCCGGAGCGCGGCCGGTGGGAAGGGTCGTCTGAGCGGTAAACCCGACCCCCGGCCACCGCATGGACATCCCCGTGGTGACCAACTCGTAGCGGGCCTGGAGGCTGAGATCTCCGAGGCCCGCTCCCCATTCCACGTCGGTGGCGGTCTGACGACGGTTTTGGACCGCGGGGATCGTGGCGCCCACCTGCCAGGAGTCGCCCAGGCGAAAGGCGCCGTAAAAGGTCTGTCGGAGCTCGACGCCGGGGTGCTCCAGGCTTCGGTACTCGGTGTCCACGAATCGGCCCGTATAAGCCCGGGCGTCGGCGCTAATTCCAGCGGCGGCGGTCTGGCCCATGCTCAGGCGAACGGGGCCGGCGGTCTGGGAGGCTGCGCAACAGGACTGGGCCTGAGCGGGGGCGCTCCAGAGACCCCCGGCCAGGCCCATAATGAGCATGAATGTCATGATGTAGTTGCGCATGAGTACTCCGTTTTGCTCGTGGCACTTAGGCCAGGCTAGCCGTCGACGTCGACTTCCCAGACGACCTGCGTTTCTAGATCGTCCCAGGCCACGTCGACTCGAATCTCCCAGAGGCCGGCCATGGAAAAGCTCAAGTCGTCGACGCGGTAGATGCCTTCACCTTCGTCGACGACCACGGCGTCGGTGTTGCTCCCGTGTCCGTGGCCCGGCATCCAGGGCTCCACGCTGACTTGGGCCCCTTCCAGGGGTTCGCCGTCGACGGTGAGAATTAGCGTCATCTCCGCCGCTCCCGATTGCGGGGGATCGGGGTCGAGGTGGGCCTCCAGGACAAGGCCGTGCTCTCCTTCGTGGAGGGCGTCGCCGGTGTCGTCGGGGTCGTCGGACTCGCCGCAGGCCACGAGGAGAAAGCAGATGGCGAACAGACAAAAGAGAGGTCGCGCAGTGTTTTTGAGATTTGAGAAGTTCATATTGGTCTCCTTGGGTTCGAGGCGGCACGAGACGTGCGTGCATGGATGCAACTTCTGGACCACCCGCGCTCCGCAACGATAAGTTTGGGTCGTCGTCGCTCATATGATCGAGATCATAGGGACGGGGACATCTCTTCGTTATCCTCTGATGGATCGAGGTTGGACTTCATCTTTCGACGGAGAGGTTTTCTTTTATGCCAGTTGCAGAAGCGCTCTTTGAGCGGGTTAAAAACGTTGTAACCGCGCCGGAATGGGCAATCGCAAGGCCCTTGATCGATGAGATCAACGCCCTGAAAAAAGAGCGAAATGCGGTGATATTAGCCCATAATTATCAGCATCCGCTCGTCTTTCACGGAATCGCCGACTTGCGCGGGGACTCCCTGGGCCTCGCTCGTCAGGCGGCTCAAACCAAGGCCGATACGATCGTGATGTGTGGGGTTCACTTTATGGCGGAGACCGCAAAATTGCTGAACCCGAGCCGAAGAGTTCTCTTGCCGAGCTTTGACGCCGGCTGCTCCCTGGCGGAGGCGATTGACGCAGAAGATATTCGGAATCTGCGCCGGGAATACCCCGGCGCTCCGGTGGTGAGCTACGTCAATACGACGGCGGCTGTGAAGGCGGAGAGCGATGTCTGTTGCACGTCGTCCAACGCCCTGGAGATCGTAGAAGCCCTGGACGCTGAACGCGTCATATTTGTCCCCGACCAACACCTCTCCCGGTATGTGGCTCGTCATACGGAGGTGCAAATTGTGCACTGGCCGGGAGGCTGCGTCGTCCACGAGGAATTTCGAACGGCTGATATCGATGCGGTCCGGGCCGATTACCCCGAGATTCGAGTCATCGCCCATCCTGAGTGTCGAGAAGACGTACAGAAAACCGCCGATATGGTGGGCTCTACCTCCCAGCTCATCGACTGGGTAGAGACCCATCGACCCGCTCAGGTGGCGATGATCACGGAGTGCACTATGAGCGATAATGTGGCCGCTCGCTTTCCGGAGGTAGAGTTTATTCAGCCCTGTTCGATTTGCCCTTATATGCGTCGAATCACCCTGGAGCGGGTCAGAGATTGTCTGCGGGATGAGAGCGGGGAGATCGAAATCGATAGCTCCATCGCACCTGGGGCCCGACGGGCCGTTGAAAAGATGTTGGAGCTCTCCTCATGAACACCATCTGGCATACCGACGTCATCATCATCGGCTCCGGGCTGGCCGCTCTTACGGCGGCGCGGCACCTGGAGGAGCGAAGCGTCACCCTGGTGAGCCCGCCGACGCGGGATGCGGCGAGTTATCTGGCGAAGGGGGGAATCGCGGCGGCCATCGGGGAGGACGATAGCCCCGGCTCCCATGTCGACGATACGGTCGAAGCCGGCGCCGGACTTGTGGATCGAGGGGCCGCCGAGGTTCTGATCAACGACGGAATGGAGAGGATGATCGACCTCTTCGAATTGTCCATTCCCTTCGACCGAGACCGAGCCGGTAAGTTGAATCTGGGGCGGGAAGCCCTCCACAAACGGGACCGCATCGTTCACGCCGCCGGCGACGAGACCGGCCGTTATGTGACCACTGCAGTGCGCGAAGATCTGGAGCGGCGCCGGTCGGACTCGGTGACGTTTTTGCCGGGCAGAGTGGTGGACCTGGTCGTCTACTCGGGCCGGGTCTGCGGGGTGGTTTTTATCGCTTCTCACGGTGAGCCCGACGTCCTCCTTGCGCCGGCGGTGGTCTTGGCCACCGGCGGCGCGGGCGGGCTCTTTTCGTTCACCACCAATCCCTGCCGGGCTCTCGGTGAAGGCATCGCGATGGCAGCCCGGGCGGGCGCCAGGCTGATGGACCTGGAGTTTATGCAATTTCATCCCACGGCGTTGAGGGTTCCCGATAAGCCCGGGCGCTTGCCCCTGTTGAGCGAGGCCATCCGAGGTCAAGGAGGGCGTCTGATCGACGAGGATGGACGGGCGATTATGGCCGGACACCCCTTCGGAGATCTGGCCGGTCGCGACGAGATATCCAGGGCGCTGTGGCGACGGATTAGAGAAAAGGTCTCCGTATTTCTGGATGTGCGAGAGGTCGATGACTTCAAAGCCCAATTTCCCTCGGCACAGCGAGCAGCCAAAGAGTTAAGCCTCGACGCGAGTAAGGACCCACTGCCTGTGGTTCCGGCGGCTCATTATCATATGGGCGGCGTGGCCACTGACATCGACGGGCGCACCAGCGTTCCCGGTCTCTGGGCTGCCGGAGAGGTGGCCTGCACCGGCGCACACGGGGCCAATCGCCTGGCCAGTAACTCCCTTCTGGAGGCCATGGTCTTCGGTGCCCGCTTGGGTCGAGACATCACCGGAGTTCGCCGGGCGCCTCATGCCCTGCCGCTGGAGAAATGTCGGCAATTAAAGGAGTTATGGACGGCGGGAATGAACTTCTCCGTTCACGAGCAGACGCTGATCGAGAAGGTGGGGCAAGTCATGTGGCAACACGTCGGGATCGAGCGGTGTGAGAAGGGGCTCCTCACAGCCGAGATTCAACTCTCGGAGCTGCATCGGCAGGTCGGGCGCTACGATCCGGCCAGGCTCTCGGTGGAGAGTGCCCGGTCCATAGCGCGAGCCGCGCGGCGGCGAAAAGAGAGCCGGGGGGCTCATTTTCGATCGGACTATCCGGAGCTCGACCCCGACCAGGGTCGTCGACCGAAAATCGCGAGTGAAGATCAGATTCCGGGGAAGTCTGGCGCATAAGTTGCATTGCTTCTGGACCGTTCGCGCGACCATTGCGCCCCGGAGGAAAAAACCATGGATAAGATTCAGTGCATTCGAGAGCTCACCTTATTTGAAAATATCCCGTCCGATGTTCTGGAGCCGCTGGCGACGTACTTCATTCCCAAGCGCTATGAGCGGGGAGAGCGGCTGTGGAGAGAGGGCGCCGAAGCCAACACCTTTATGTTTCTGGTGGAGGGGCGGGTGAAGGTCGTTAAATGCCGAAATGACGGCGGAGAGACCATCCTTGGGGTCTTCGGCGAAGATGAAGCGGTGGGGTACCTGGCAGTCTACCGCCAGATCCCTTATCCGGCGTCGGCCTTTGCTCTCGAAGATACAGTGAGCCTCGAGATTCATCGATCCCACTTCTTCGGCACCATCCGTCGTCACGAAGAGCTGATGGAAGCGCTCCTGCAGAATATGATGCAGCGAAATCAGGAGTTGGTCCGACGTCTCCATGAGCTCTCGGTGGCCAACGCCGAACAGCGACTTGCGATGCTCTTTATGAAGTTCTCCGAGTCCATCGGAAAACGAGTCCGCATGGAGAACGGAGAGATGGGCGTGCATATCGACCTGCCCCTGAGCCGGGCAGATATTGCAGACCTCATCAACGTGCGGGTGGAGACGGCGATTCGGTTCATGAGCCGGTGGAATAAAGAAGGACCCGTACGGACCGATTCAAGAGGGTTTACGGTGGTCAATTACCCGGATCTGGAGGAGATCGCGATGTCCATGGGGTAGATATCTATGGGGGATGTCTATGGGGTAAGCGTCCGGCGGTTAAACCCAGGGCCGGGCGACGAAGGTCGCCAGAATCACGATGACGATGACCAGAATGCCCGTGGCTCGTCCCAGAAGGCTGGCCAGTCGGCGATCGGCTTTGACCTCTTCAGGAGTACGGTCGGCGCGGGTCGCTTTAGGGCCAAGCCAGAAGTCGTGGACGCCGCTGATGGCGAGCATGGCGATGACAGCGAGTATTTTATAGCCCAGCAGACGGGTGTGATCGTGAGCGAAGAAGCTCAGATCAAGGATAGTGTCCAGTCGGGCGCCCCAATGCCACAGGAGATAGAAGCCGGTCACAATCAAGACACCAAGCGCGGTCCAGCCCACTTTTCGAAACCGCCGGCCCAGATCATCGAGGAGATGGCGGCGAAGTTTATCATTTAGACGCCTGGCCGCAGGCACGGCGATCATTCCCATAAAGAGCACTCCTCCCACCCAGATCACAGCGGAGAGCACGTGAAGAACGATGACGATTTTATAGAGATTTTCCATCTTGCCTCCTTGGGGCGGATTACTGGTGAGATCATATATCCAAGGATTGTGCCAGTTGTGGCTTCTCGAGCGGGTATCGGGAGAAACGCTTTGATTGGGTTAGACGCCCAGGGTTTTGCAACTCGGAAGGGCGCAGGGTTGCGCGATTTGTGCGCTGGGGAACTCTTTGAGTGCAATACTTGCGCGAACGAAGGCGTTCGTGTTCTGGAGGTAACGTTATTATGAGCCATTTTGTAGAACTACATTTTCCCGACCGGGAAGTAGCAGCCCCGAAGACCTTCGGAGAACTGCCGATCTGGGCCTGTGGATTTCGTCCGTTCTTCTTTGGAGGCGCACTCCTTGCGGCGTTGTCGATCTCGTTGTGGCTCTTTGTATTCTTCGGGGGAGTACAGATGGGCGGCGCCGCGGGACCGATGGGCTGGCATATCCATGAGATGATCTTTGGATTTACCACCGCCATCATCGCCGGATTTTTGTTAACCGCCGTTCCCAAATGGACCCGAACCCCCACGATAAGCGGTTCAAAATTGGCGGCGATCTTCGGACTCTGGTTTGCCGGCCGCGTCGCCATGGCAGCGGCCGCCGTGATCCCCTATTGGATCGTCTTTGCCGTCGATTTTCTATTCTTACCGGTTCTGGCGGTAGCGATCTCGATGCCCATCATTCGCTCCAGAACGGCCAGAAATCTGGGCTTCGTGCCACTTCTTGCCGGCCTGGCCGCGGCCAATGCCCTTTTTCATCTCAACATTCTGGGAGTGCTCTCCACGGGCTCGCTGGCCGTAGACGCGGGGCTGGGAATCATTATCGTCATCATCTCCATCATCGGGGGACGGGTGATCCCGTTCTTTACGGTCAGCCGGCTGGGACACGCGCCGTTGAAGAGCTATCGGATCATCGAATGGGGAGCTGTAGGTCTGACGGTAGCCTGGTTGGTGAGCCTGCTGATTTGGCCGACGTCGATGGCCACCGGAGTTATGGCTCTGATCGCCGGCGCCGCCAATATGATCCGAATGCACTCCTGGGGCAGCTTTCGAAGCTTCGGAGTGCCCCTGTTGTGGATCCTCCACATCGGCTACGCCTTCGTGGGTCTGGGATTGATCCTCTTTGGACTGGCCACGTTGGAGATCGCCACGACCCGAAGCGTAGCGCTTCACGCCCTGACCACCGGAGCGATTGGCCTCTTATGTCTGGGCATGATGGCCCGCGTGGCCCTCGGTCATTCGGGACGAGCATTACAAGCCCACAAAGTCACGGTGGCGGCATTTATTCTCGTCGTCGCCGCAGCAGCGGTCCGGGTATTCGTACCCTGGTTAGCACCGGCGGTGTACACCACGGCGGTCATCGCTTCCGGGATTTTGTGGACGGCAGCCTGGGTGCTCTTTTTGGGAATTTATACGCCGATCCTCTTTCGGAGGCGGGCTGATGGGCGCTCCGGGTAGGGCGAGGAGAGATGAGAGAGGTGGGGAGAGGAGCGGAGAAGGACAAAAGCAAGGGAAATCCCAGAGGCGCAGAGAGGCGCAGAGAGGCAGAGGGAAAAGGATAAATTGAGCTTCTGGAGTATCGGCCCTCGTGGACTGGCCAGTACGTCTTTATCCTCATTCTAAAATGTTTTTCTCTTGCGTCTCTGCGTTCCGCTGCGTCTCTGCGATTTCCCTTGCCCTTGCCGTTGCCCTTCTCTCTCATCTCTCCCCACCCCTCCTCTCCTCGATCATATTGGACGAATCGCCCCACCTGCGGCAGAGTGGTCTCCGGATCGGTCGCCCGAAACTTTCCGCCGAAGAGAACGAGTATGTCCCGACGAACCCATCTCCACGATCTTACCCGTGATTTGCGGCGCTATCTGGCCTGGCAAAAGGCTCGCGGTGTGCCCGGTGTGGTGCCGGCGACGCCCGAGGAACGAGCCGGTTTTGATGCCCGTAAGAAGGCCGTCGAGGAACGAAAAATGGAGGAGCGTCGGGCTCAGATCATGGGTGACACCGGTCCGACCACCGGGCAGAAACCTCCCGAACGGCCCTCTCCCTCTTCTCGGCCTGCTGCGGAGCAGCCGGGCGCCAAAAAGCCGGCTGCCAGGGCCAAAAAAGAGACGCCGGAGCGAAAACCGTCGGCCGCCGCCTCGGGGACCACATCGGCTTCAGCGCTGTGGAAGCGCCACGATCCGATGTATCAGATCAACGAGGATCGCAAGAAGAAAGCGGCCAAGAGGCGGGCTCCTGTAAAACCAAAGACCGAAGCCAGGTCCGCTTCGAAAAGTCCGGTGAAAGCGTCCGCAAAAGATCCCGCAACGGAGTCGTCCGGGATGCCTGAAGATATTCAATTTTTCGAAGAGACGATGGACTTTAGCGACCCCCGAGACGACGCCTACTTTCAGGAGAGCGAAGATCCCGCGCCCACCAGGAAGCGCCCCCCGGCGAAGGCCTCCAAAAAGCCCGAGACTCCCGAAGAGAAGATGGAGTTCTTGAAAAATTATCTCGGTGACTGCCAGCGCTGTCCCCTTCATAAGGGACGCACCAATATTGTCTTCGGCGACGGCGACCCCAGAGCGCGGCTGATGTTCATCGGCGAGGGGCCGGGATATCACGAAGATCAGAAGGGGATTCCCTTTGTGGGCAAATCGGGGCAATTGTTGACCAAGATGATCGAGGCCATGGGCCTGTCCCGAGAGACGGTCTATATCGCCAATGTCGTCAAATGTCGGCCTCCCGAAAATCGAGATCCCCAGGCCGATGAAATTCGACAATGTTCGCCGTTCTTACAAAAGCAGATCGAGGTGGTCCAGCCGGAGGTGATCGTGACGCTGGGGCGATTTGCGACCACTACTTTATTGGGCGAAGATGAAGCGCTCGGGAAGTTGCGCGGGCGATGGCATACCCATATGGATCTGGCCGTGATGCCCACCTATCATCCGGCCTATTTGCTTCGAAATGACAAGATGAAGGGAGCGGCCTGGTCCGATTTGAAGATGGTGATGGAGCGGCTGGGCGACTTATAAACTGAGCTACGAAATCTGGGAGTGAAGACGTGATAAAGAAGGCACATGAGCTGGGGCTGCACCGCGTAATCGAGCCGAAAGGGGCGCTCCCTCAGGCGGCGCTTCGCCTCGACGCGACGAGCGCCGGTTTTGATAATGAAGTGGTCATCGATGTGGAGACCCTCAACGTGGACTCCGCCAGTTTTCATCAAATCTTAAGTGAAGTAGGCCGCGACGAGGACGCTGTGGCCGAGCGGATTTTGAGCATCGTCTCGGAGCGAGGCAAGATGCAAAATCCGGTCACCGGAAGCGGCGGAATGCTTCTGGGCCGGGTGCGAGAAGTGGGACCCGATTATGATGGCCCCGTAGAGTTGAAGGTCGGCGATCGGGTCGCCTCGCTCGTGAGTCTGACGTTGACGCCTCTCTTTTTGGAGAGCATCGAGGAGGTCCGCCTCGACGCCGATCAGGTCGACGTCAAAGGAACGGCCTATCTATGGCCATCATCGCCGATCGTGGTGATGCCCGACGATATGGAAGAGCGCGTCGCGCTGGCGGCGCTGGACGTCTGCGGGGCTCCGGCTCAGGCCAAACGATTGGCGAAAGAGGCTCGCACGGTTCTGGTCCTGGGCGCCGGAAAGTCCGGGATGCTCTGCGCGGCGACGGCCCGTCACTTTCGGGGCGAAGACGTTCGAATCTTCGGCATCGACCTGGCCGAAGAGAATCTAAAAATGCTCCAAGAGGCCGGCCTCGTCGACGACTATCGCTGTGCCAATGCCCGCCGGCCCGTCGATGTTTTGGACGCTCTCAAAGAGATGACCGGCGGGGAATTGGTGGACCTCGTCATCAATACGTGCAATGTGGACGGCATCGAGATGGCCGCGATCTTATGTGCTCGAGAACGAGGCGTGGTCTATTTCTTCAATATGGCCACCGACTTCGCCCGCGCCGCCTTAGGCAGTGAGGGGGTCGGCAAAGATATCGATCTTCTCATCGGAAACGGCTACGCTTCAGGACACGCCGAGTTAACGCTGGAGATCCTGCGGTCGACCCCGGCGATCCAGAAGCGGTTTGGCGAGATGATGAGTTCAGGCGCAGAAGCCTAGTGGAGCGCGGACGTCCGCGCTCCGAAGACTCCTTGCGTCCACGGGGCTGTCCGTGCAGACTGTGCGGCCCGTTCACCGGTGGTGTGGAGTAAATTCTTATTGCCGTGCGTTTTGAATGTATCAGCTACCCGAAGATGGGGAGCGCCAACATCGTCACTTCATGAATTTCGACGAGAGTAGAAATGAAGACCACTGATTCAGATAGCAAGGTTCGCTGCTCATTTTGTGGCAAGGAAGCACGGGATGTGACCAAACTTATTGCCGGTCCCAAAGTGCATATTTGCGACGAATGCGTCTCGTTATGCCGCGAGATCGTGGAAGAAGATCGGCAGAAAGAACCGGAGAAAGAAAAAGAATTGGCTGAGATGAGACCCACTCAGATCAAGGCCTATCTCGACGAACATATCATCGGCCAGGAGCGCGCCAAGCGGGCTCTTTCGGTGGCGGTGTACAATCACTACAAACGGATTAAGGTTCCGGAGTTGGTGGCCGAAGAGAAGATCGTCTTCAAGGAAGAAGATGAGGATATCGAGCTGACCAAGGGAAATATCCTGCTCATCGGACCTACGGGGAGCGGAAAGACCCTGATGGCTCGAACCCTGGCCAAGAAATTGGACGTGCCCTTTACGATCTCCGATGCCACCAGCCTCACGGAAGCCGGCTACGTCGGCGAAGACGTCGAGAACGTCATCAAGAACCTCTGGCTCGCCGCAGACCGAGACGTAGAGCGGACGAGCCGGGGTATTGTGTGCATCGATGAGATCGATAAAGTGGGTCGAAGAAGTGATAGCCCGTCGTCGACTCGAGACGTGGGCGGAGAGGGCGTGCAGCAGGCGCTGTTGAAGATGGTGGAGTCCAGCAAGGTCATGATCACCCCCGAGGGATCGAGGAACCGGCCGCAGCAGGAGTTCATTCAGGTGGACACCGCCAATATCCTCTTTATCTGCAGCGGCTCCTTTCAGGGCCTCACCGATATCATCGCCCGGCGCGTCGGAAAGAGTCAGATGGGCTTTGGGGCAGACTTCTCGCAGCAAAAAGAGAGCTCCAACGCGCTGTTGAAGCATGTGCGTCCCGAAGATGTAGTCAAATTCGGAATGATCCCCGAATTTGTAGGCCGCTTCCCGGTGATCGTGGCCTTCGATGAGCTCAGCGAGGATATGCTGGTCGAGATCTTGTGGAAGCCCAAAAATAGCCTGGTGAAGCAATATAAGAAGCTCTTCGAGATGGAAGA
>SKNI01000049.1 GCA_007120615.1 Myxococcales bacterium
GGCTGCTAACTTATGAGAGTGTCTGGCACCGTGCGGGGGCTGCAAGGCCCCGCCTCGTCGCCGCGAGCAATTCGTCGAGATTTAAGGGGGCTGGCACCCTAAGGGGGCTCCATCTTGGCAGCGGCGGGCGACATTTTGAGAAAGTGTGTAAGAAGAGTATTTCTCCATTTTGGATCAAACGCCTTCGAATGTCGGAGTCAGGCTCCATCGCGCTCTGTCTGAGCGTTGAAAAAGCGCGATGGAAAATTTGCGGTGCAAAGTGGGTGAAAATACCCCGATTTTGAGATCGAAGCGCAGGAAAAACAATTACTTATGAGGGTGTCTGACACCGTGAGGGAGGGTGTTTTTTTTGGGGGGGGACCGGTGGGTAAGGGGCGATGTTGCCAGCGTCGGTCTCTCGCGTTAATAGAAGTGAGTGTCTACTTATTAGTGTGGCGACGAGACAAAGGAGAGAATATGGACTGGAACGAACTGGCGGATCGCGTACTGGAAGGTCATCGGGTGAGCCGGGAGGAGGCAATAGCGGTGGCCAGCGCGCCGGATTCTGAGTTGTTGGCGGTGCTCCATGCGGCGTTTCGGGTTCGAGCCCATCATCACGGTAATAAGGTCCGGGTTCATGTGCTTCAGAATGCCAAAAGCGGGGTTTGTCCAGAGGATTGCGCGTTTTGCAGCCAGTCTATGAAGTATAATTCCGACGTCGACCAATACGGAATGCAGTCGATCGAGGAGTTGGTCGAGGGCGCCCGAAAAGCCTATGAGAAGGGGGCGGTGACCTATTGTATGGTGACGGCGACGCGCGGTCCGGTCCGAGGAGAGATCGATCGAATCTGCGATGCCGTTCGACAGATCAAAGAGAAATATCCCGTCAACGTCTGCGCCTCCCTGGGAATCTTAAAGGAGGGCCAGGCGGAGCGGTTGGTGGAAGCCGGCGTGGATCGATACAATCACAATATTGAGACCTCCAGCCGGCACTTTCCCAATCTCGTCTCCACCCACTCTTTTGAGGATCGAGTGCGCACGGTGACCAGGGCTAAACAAGCCGGTATGGAAGCCTGTTGCGGGGGAATTATCGGAATGGGAGAGGAGATCGAAGACTGGGTCGATATGGCGATTACCCTCCGGGAGTTGGAAGTGGAGTCGGTGCCGGTCAATTTCTTAAACCCCCGGCCCGGAACCCCGATGGGAGACAATGAAAAGTTGCGGCCTCAGGACTGTTTAAAAGCCCTGGCCATGTTTCGCTTCGTTCACCCGGAGGCTGACGTTCGGGTCGCCGGTGGTCGGGAGGTCGTATTGGGGTCGATGCAGCCGATGGCGCTCTATGCAGCGAACTCCTTCTTTATGGAGGGCTACCTGACGACTCCCGGACAGGGTGAATCAAAAGACGCCGTCATGATTCGGCAGGCTGGATTCGAGCCGGAAGTGGTCAACGCGTAATCCAGCTCGGTCTCAAATCGAGAGCGTATGAGCGAAGAAATTTTGCAGCAAAAAGGGTCAATTGATGAGCGGCGATCGAAATATCTCCCGGGAAGTGTTGGAGAAGTGGGACGATGAATACGTGTGGCATCCGTTCACACCACATAGCATCTATCGTGAAGAAGAGCCGCTGACCGTGGTCGCCGGCACAGGACATTACCTGATCGATGCCGATGGAGAACGTTTCTTCGATGGAGTGGGTTCGATCTGGTGCAATATCTTCGGTCATCAGCGTGAGGAAATCGACGCCGCGGTTCGGGAGCAGCTCCAGCATATCGCGCACTCTACGCTGTTGGGTAATACCAACGACCGACCCGTGATTCTGGCCAAACGTCTGGTGGAACTCGCTCCGGAAGGGCTTAAAAAGGTTTTTTACTCCGATAACGGTTCGACGTCGGTGGAGATCGCGTTGAAGATGGCCCTTCAGTTCTGGCAGCAAGAAGCGGGTGGGGACGGGCGAAAGAGAACCAAATTTATGGGACTGGCCAACGCCTACAACGGCGACACTGTCGGAGCGGTTTCGGTCGGTGGGATCGACCTATTTCACTCTCGATTCGGCCCTCTTTTGTTTGAGACCGTGCGGGGGCCGTCGCCGGAGATTTATCATCGACCAGAAGAGAAGAGTCGTGAGCAGGCGGAGCGAGAATTTGTCGAGAACTTCGACCGGGTTTTCGATAAACATGCCAGTGAGTTAGCAGCCGTGATCATCGAGCCTGGAATGCAGGGAGCCGGCGGGATGATCACCTATCCCGAGGGGTTTTTGCGCCACGCTCGAGAGAAGACGCGTGACGCCGATGTGTTGCTGATTCTCGACGAAGTAGCCATGGGGATGGGTCGCTCCGGTGAGATGTTTGCCTGTCAGAGAGAGGGTGTAAATCCGGACTTTTTATGCATCGCCAAAGGCCTGACCGGGGGATATATCCCGGTGGCGGCGACGCTGACGACCGATCGAGTTTATGAGGCGTTTTTAGGGCCGGCGGAGGAGGGGCGAACCTTTTTTCACGGGCATACCTTTACGGGAAATGCCCTGGGGTGTGCGGCGGCCCTGGCGACGCTGGATATCTTTGAGGATGACGATATTCTGGCTGAAGTTCGACGAAAATCAGAGGTGCTTCGCAAGTACCTGTCACCTCTGCAAGTGGATGAAAATGTAGGGGATATTCGTCAGTATGGGTTGGCTGTCGGGATCGAGTTGGTGGAGGATAAAGAAAAGCGAAAAAGTTTCGAAGGGGCGAAGAGAATCGGGATGAAGGTCTGCCGAGCAGCGCGGGATCGAGGGGTGTTTTTGCGTCCCCTCGGTGATGTGATCGTGTTGATGCCGCCGCTGTCGATCACCGACGAGGAGATCGAGCTTCTGGTAGACGCCGTGAAATTTGGAATCAAAGAGGTATTGCAATGAGAGCATTTGACGACCGGTTGCTCGTAGTCGCCGGAACGGATACGGAGATTGGAAAGACGACGGTAGCCTGTGCGGTATTGGACGCGTTATGGCGAGCGGGGCGAGAGGTGCGAGGCATCAAACCGGTGGAGTCGGGGATCGAATTGCACGAGAATCCGAGCGATGAGGACGGCTATCGCCTGGCGGAGGCTTCCGGGCAGGATGCTCCACGACGAGCGCTGCAGAGGTTGAAGGCGCCGGTTGCGCCGCCGGTGGCCGCGCGGGATGAAGGCGTGGAGCTGCGACCCGATCGGTGGCTGCAGCGAATTCGCGATCTGCGAGAAGAGGCGGAGTTTACCCTGGTGGAGGGGGCCGGAGGGCTGTTGTCGCCGCTGGCCGACGGGTTTGATACGCGAACCCTGGCGGTGGCGCTGGAGGCGCCGGTGCTTCTTGTGGCGTCGGATTCTCTGGGGACCTTGAATCACCTCTTTTTAACTCATGAGGCTCTCAGAGCATCGGGGTGCGAGGTCGTCGGAGTAGTATTCAGCGCTCCCGCGCTCGCCGACGCCTCGACGGGACGAAACGCGGCGGAGGTCGCCGAGCATTTCGGGGATATCCCCATTGCTTCGCTTCCTCGAATATCGAATA
>SKNI01000133.1 GCA_007120615.1 Myxococcales bacterium
AGGAGTAAGCTCGGCGGTGTAAAGCCCCAGCATTTGTTCCGTCCCGCTGAGGTGTTGAATGGTCCCCGCCAGGGCGACGACCCCGCCGGTGATCAAGAGAAGCCCCAGCCACTGCCGTCTTCGCTCTCTGCCCACGATCACCTGAGCCGCCAGCGCGCACGTCGCAGACAGCGCGATCCACTTCAGAGCGTGTTCGGCGGTGGCTGCCGGGTCTACCGAGATCATATGCCACCCCGGAGGACCGTCACCGAACGCCGCATCCCAGTTGGCGATCAGGTCGGCGTAGCCCGACGGTTGGACCAGACGATAGAAAAAGGTTGGCAGCGGCAATAATTGAATCAGACAAAAGAGCGCCATCAGCCCAAACGCGAGGGTCGGAATAGAGAGCGCCACCGTCGGGGTTTGGGGGGACGGACTGCGGGGAGTCTGTAGCGTCCACCAGAACCCCACCAGGGAAACGGCGGCCACCAGCGAAGCGGTGATCGCGTGAACCCCGCCGATCATCAAAGGGCTTGCCATCACGACGATGGCGAGCAAGATCGATGGTACGCACCAAAACCGATGTCCGGGGGGGTGGTCTTGCTCGGCGTCATGGTGGGTTGAGTTCACCTGAGCTCCCTGTGCCGTTGACGTTGGGTCACGGACTCATTAGGATCGCTGCCCCGCGCGTCGTCTCGCAATGATGACGGGCTTTTGTATAGAGTTGAGATCATGACTGACCAATTTGGCTATCCAGATCAACGGGCCCCTCGTGCTTCCGACGAAGGCGGCGAATCGCTGGGCGTGCTTCTTGCCCGCTACTGGGGATTATTCAAGCGATTTTACTGGGTCCTCATCCTGACTTCCATCATCGGTGTGGCGGTGGCCTATGCCTATACCGATCGTCAGACCCGAATCTATCAGGCTACCAGTAAGCTTCTCTTTCATGAATCTCAACCCAATGTGTTCGGAAATCAATTCGAAAGGGTAGAATTTGTCGATCCCGGAGGCCGCTGGCAGTTCGAACAATTCTGGAATACCCAACGGGAAGTGCTCAATTCCAAGTGGTTCACTCAGCGGGTAGTGGAGCGAGAGGGATTGCTCGATGATCCACGCTTTTTGCCGCAGAACCCGGACAACCCTCGCTCCGAGGAAGAGCGTCGAGAAGCCGGCGGTCGCATGCTTCGTGGGATGACCACCTATTCGTTGCAACGCGACAGCCGGGTGGCTCTTGTGGAGGTCCGATTTCGCGATCCCGAACTGGCCGCTCAGATCGCCGACGGGATCGCCGAGACTTACGTCGAATATATCCGTGAATTTCAATCTGGAGGGGTCCAACAACTGGCCAATTGGTTCGACGATTACGTCTCCACCCAGCGTGGAGAATTGGACGCCGCTCACGCCGAGCTCCAGGAATATCAACGCGATCATAATATTTTATCGCTCTCCTACGAAGACCGCCGCCAGATGACCACCCAGGCCCTGGACGCGGTGAGCGGACGGCTTCGGGAGGTGGAAGCGGAGCTCTACGCCGAAGAAGCCCTGCTCAATCAGATCCGATTGATGGAAGAAGGTGGCGATAACCTGCGGGCTCTCGGCGATCTGGTCGACAATCCGGCTCTGAAGAGTTCCCTGTCCAAAGAAAATGAGCTCAAGATCGAACGGGCCCGATTGCAGAGCCATTATCTCGACGAGCATCCCCGAATCCGGGAGGTCGACCAGCAATTGGAGATCGTAAGCAATACGATCAGTGAAGAGATCGGCCGAATTCGCTCCGTGGTGGAGAACCGCGCTGCCGTCACTCGCCGAAATGCCGACAACCTCACCGCCGAGACCGAGCGCCTCAAAGGAGAGGTCGCCGAACTCAACGAGGTTGGCTTTGGATATACCCAACTGCGAGACAGCACCGACACCCTGCGCCAGCATTATGAGGCCGTGCTCGGTCGAACCACGGAGCTCGATCTCAACGCCCTTTATGAGCGCGATATCATTCAGGTCCTGGAAAACGCTGATATCCCCGGCGGCCCCGTCAGCCCTCAGGTTCCCCTGAATCTGGCCGTGGGCCTTCTGGTGGGACTCTTCGCCGGCGCCGGAATCATGGTCCTCATCGACGCCCTCGACAATACGGTGAAGAGCCACGCTCATATCGGTCGCTTCACCGATCGCCCGGTGCTGGGAACCCTTCCCTCGGTCAATAAAAGCGCCCTCAAAGGGGTGGAGACCTTTGGTGATTCCGCCCTCGACACTCTGACCCATACGGCGCCGAGAAGCTCCTTTGCCGAGGGCATCAAAACTCTGCGCACCAACCTGATGTTTATGGCCCCCGATAACCCACCGGAGGTTCTGCTGATGACCAGCCCCGGTCCCGGCGAGGGCAAGACCTTGACCTCGATCAATATGGCCATCGCCCTGGCCCAGTCCGGTCAAAAGACCCTGCTCATCGACAGCGATATGCGTCGACCTCGGGTCCACAAAGCCCTGGGACTCCCAAATAACGCCGGACTCTCCGATCTGATCACCGAAAGATGCACCATCGAAGAAGCCGTTCAGAAGGTTCCCTTCCCCGAAGAAAATCTCGAAATCCTCACCTGCGGGGAGATCCCACCGAATCCGTCGGAGCTATTACACACCGAGCAATTCCGCCGTCTGGTTCGAGAACTCCGCGAGCGCTATGACCGGGTCATCTTCGACTCCCCACCGCTGGCAGCGGTGGCCGATGCCCTGATTTTGAGCCACTCCGCCGACGCCGTATTGTTGATCCTCAAATTCGGACAGACTCGCCAGGAGTTGCTGGGACGCTCGATAGAGCAACTCGAAGCCATCGGTGCTCCCCTTGTGGGATCGGTGCTCAACGACATCGACGATACCTCCACCTACGGCTACGCTTATTATTACCGCTATCGATACGACGAGCCCGGTGATGAGAAGCCTGGGGAAAAAATGGCTAGTTAGCGAGGGGCGAGAGGGGAGGAGAGAGAGCGGAGAAGGTCAAGGGCAAAACCGTCGCAGAGACGCAGAGGGCCGCAGAGACAAAGAGAAAGGGCAAGGAAAAGAAGGGAGTTGGTGGTGGACTGCCGATCGGTCGAAATCTCGTCGAGGTTTGCCGTATTGGGTGGGATTCCCGTCGGGGATCCGCACAGTTTTTAGGCGATCGGCGTCCTCGTCAATTGTCGCTCAACAGGCCAAAGAGTTGCCATTCCGGCGGTTCGCACGCCAACATCACAATACCACCCTTTCCCTTGCCCTTCCTCTGCGGCTCTGCGGTTCTCTGCGTCTCTGCGACGGTCTTGCCCTTGACCTTCTCCCTACCTCTCTCTCCTCACTCCCTCGACCACCCTCTCTCTCTCCTCCTCCCTCAACTCCCCAAAGATCGGCAACGCCAGGACCTCCTCACAGACCTTCTCGGCCCTCGGAAACGCTCCCACTTGCTGTCGGTGTACTCCCAGCGCCGGTTGGGTGTGGACGGGCTCGGGGTAATAGATATTGGTTCCCACGCCGGCTTCGGTCAGTCGGGAGCGAA